>JACQBB010000001.1 GCA_016194625.1 Elusimicrobiota bacterium
AGGGCCTGCGCGGGGAGGTCCTCGCCCCAATCCTTGGGCCACGCGGCGGCGCGCGGCGGCGCCGGCTCCTCGGCGTCGAGCGGCGGGTCGGCGGACTCGGCCGCCGTCGCGGCCGCTTCCAAGCGCGCGACGGCCTCGGCGATCGCCTCGCGGATCTTGCCGCGCGGCTTGGGCCGGCCTTCCAGGACCGCCGCCGCGTCCTTGGCGAGCCGGCGCAGCGCGCGCGCGGAGTCCGGGTCCGGCGCGGCGAGCCCCGCCAGGTCGAGCTTCTCGGAGCACAGCTCGCGCGCGAGCGTCTCCAGCTCGTCCAGGTCCGCGGCGGCCAGCAGCTCCAGCCACGCGGCGCGGCGCGGCGGGCGCTCGCCCAGCTCGTCGTCGAGCCAGCGCGCCCACTCGGAGGCGAACAGCTCCTCGAACGCCTCGCCCTCGTCCACGCGGAACGCGGGGTCCACGCCGGCCTCGACGGGGTGCAGGCGCAGCAGCTGGGCGCAGAACGAGTGGATGGTGCCGATCGGCGCCTTGTCCAGGTCCTCGAGCGCGGCGCGCGCGCGCGCGAGCAGCTCGGCGTCGTCCTTGCCGAAGCGCTCGCGCAGCTCGGCGACGGTGCGCTCGGCGCGCTCGCGGGCCTGAGGCGACGGCGGGACGCCGGACAGCGTCGCGGCGATCTCGGCCAGGCGGTCGGACAGGCGCACCTTGATCTCGCCGGCGGCCTTCTCGGTGAAGGTCAGCGCGACGACGCGGTCCACGCGCGTCGGCGCGGGCGCGTCCCAGCCCAGCACCAGGAACAGGATGCGGTCGGTGAGGAGCGTCGTCTTGCCGGTGCCGGCGCCCGCCTCCACGACGACGTTGGCGTCGAGGCGGAAGCGCGCGCGGTCGCGGTGGTCGCGGTCCGGGGCGTCCATGGACCGATGATAGCTTTAGCGCGCGGCGGACAGGAAGCGGCGCAGCGGCTCGTGCTCGGCGGCGCGGCCGGAGCGGACCTCGGCGTCGAGCGCGTTCAGCTTCGCCTCGCGCTCGCGCGCCTCGCGGAAGTAGATCCGCGACGGGTCGTACTTGGTGGTCTTGGCGAGCTTGTGGCGCTCGAACAGCCCGTGCAGCTGCTCGATCGTCCCGACGAACACGGTCGGCACGGAGGGCGGGGCGTCGGCGCGCCCGAAGAACTGGCGGACGGTGGGGTCGACGACGATCTGGCCCTCGGGGAGGTCCAGGATCACGTAGTAGTGGAACTCGGCTTCCACCAGGCGCGCGGGCAGGCCGCGGCCGCGCAGCATCACCGCGAGCTTGGGCGCGGCGTCCCCGCAGCACGGGCCGTCCAGCTTGGTCCCTTCCCCGTTCCAGCCGCCGAGCGCGACGCTCGCGCGCAGGTCGGCCAGCGCGCGCAGGGCGGTCGCGCGGACCGCCTCCACTTGGCGCGGCAGGTCGCGAGCGACCGCATGCGCGTCGGTGAGGTGCGGGTAGACCAGGGCGCCGTCGGAGGCCGGCGCGGCGCCGGCGAACAGCGGGTGCGCGGCGGGCGCGGGGAGCGGGAGCGCGGCCGGGACCGCGGCGGCCAGCGGCGCGGCCGACAGCGGGGCGCCGGAGGCGGAGACCAGCACGGGCGCGAGCGGGGCGGGGGCCGCGCTCAGCGCCGGCGCTCCGCTCAGGACCGACGCGCAGGCCCCGCAGGCGGGCGCGACGGCCGCGCCGGGCAGTATGAGGCGGACGGGCGCGGCGGCGCGCGCGGACGCGGCCAGCGCGAGGACGAGGAGGGCGGCGAGACGGCGGAACGCTCGCATCCTTAAGAGTGTGCACCGTCCGTCGGAAGAGCGCCTGGGGCGGAAGGTCCCCGCCGGCCTAGGTCCGTCGGCCGCGCGTTGCGCCGGGAGCCTCCGAAATCGCACCATACGCGCATGAGGAACTGGTCGTTGCGCGCGCGGCTGACCTTGGTGCTGGCCACGGTCCTCAGCATGTTCGCCCTCCTCTCCACCGTCGCCTACCTGACGAGCAGCCGGGAGGAGGACCGCCTGGAGACGGCGTTCGCCGAGGAGCTGTCCTTCCTGGCCGACCTGCCCGCGCAGCGCGCGCTCGTGCGGCAGATCGACATCGACGCCGAGGACTACCTGCTCACGCGCCGCCCCGAATGGCTGGTGCGGCGCCGCGCGGCGATCTCGGAGTTCCGCGGCTACCACGCGACGCTCGGCCGCCGTCTCCACCATCCCCCGGAGGCCGCCGAATGGGCGCTCGTGGGCCAGGCCTTCGACCGCTACGTGGCGTCCCAGGACGAGGCGCTGGAGCGGGCCCGCGCCGGGAACATGACCCGCGCCGAGGCCGTGCGGATGGCGCTGACCAAGGACGTCGTCGACGCGCTGATCGAGAGCATGACCACCTTCGGCCGCTCCGGCTTCCAGCGCATGGACGCCCAGCGCCGCGCCGCGCGCGAGGCCGCCTTCGCGACCTTCGGCTTCATCCTGGGCATCGGCATGCTCGGCGCGACCGCGCTGTCGGCCGCGGTGTCGCGCATGCTGCTGGCGCCGCTGCTGCGCCTGCGCGCGCAGGCCGGGGGCTGGAGCCTCGGCACGCCGTGGCCCCCGGCGACCGGCGACATGCCGCGCGAGGTCCGCGAGCTGATGGAGACGATGAAGCGCATGGCCGACGACCTGAACGCGCAGTACGAGCGCGAGCGCGAGGCCGGCCGCCTCAAGTCCCAGCTCGTCTCCGGCGTCAGCCACGAGTTCAACAACGCGCTCTCCGTCATCCACACCGCGCACGTGCTCCTTCAGGAGAACGACAAGTCCCCCGACGACGCGCCCTGGCACGAGATGCTGGAGGCGAACATCCGCGCGCTCTCGGCGATGGCCAAGAACCTGCTCAACCTGGGCCGCCTGGAGTCCGGCAAGTTCCGCGTGGAGGTCCAGCGCGTGGACCTGGCGCCGCTGATGAAGGGCGCGCTCGAGCGCCTCGCGATCATCGCGCGCCGCAAGAGCCTGGCGACGACGCTGGAGGTCCCGCCGTCCCTGCCGGGCGTGGCGGGCGACCCCGAGGCGCTGACCTTGGTCGTCGCGAACCTGCTGACCAACGCGTTCAAGTACACGCCGGACGGCGGCGCGGTGACGCTCGGCGCGCGGCCGGCCCCGGGCGGCGTCGAGGTGTTCGTGCGCGACACCGGCATCGGCGTGGCGCCGGCCGACCGCGAGAAGATCTTCTCCGGCTACTACCGCACCGAGGAAGGCAAGAAGACGGCCAAGGGCTTCGGCGTGGGGCTGGCGCTGTCGCGGATGGTCTTGGAGGCGCACGGCACCGAGCTGGACCTGGACAGCGCGCCCGGCCGGGGCTCGACCTTCTCCTTCCTCCTGCCCGAGTACCGCGCGCCCTAGGCGCGCGCGGCGCGGGCCCGCGAAGGGCCGTGCGACTTGCGGCACAGCGTGGGGAAGTCGCACCACGAGCAGTGGCCCTGCGGTCCGTCCTCGGGGCGGATCGGGAAGCGGCCCGCGGCGATGGCCTCGACGCGCGCGGCCAGGCCCGTGAGGAAGGGCCCGCGCGCCTTGGCCCAGTCCTCGGGCGTCAGCTCCGACGCGCGCTCGTCGTCCTCGGCTTCGAGGAAGAGCAGATCGCCGCCGGCGAAGCTCCAGCCCTCGCCCAGCGCCTGGCCGGTCAGCTCGGCGTAGAACGGGACCTGGTGCGACTCGCCCTCGGCGGCCTGGCGGGCGAGCGGGCGCTTCCAGCGGCCGGAGCGGCGCGTCTTGTAGTCGACGACGCGGAACGAGCGGCCGGCCTCGTCGGCGTCCACGCGGTCGGCGACGCCGCGCCACGGGATGCCGCCGGGGGCGCCGCCCTCGGGCTCGCCGCGCAGCTTGGTCTCGTACAAGCGCGGCCGGAACCGGGCCGCCCGCAGGCGTTCCAGGTCCCACGCGGCGAAGGCGCGCAGGTGGGCGCTCATCTCCAGCCGCGCGGCCTCCCACAACAGCGGGTACAGTCCCAGCGCGCGCCAGTCGTTCTCGGCGAAGACCTCCTTCAGCACCACGTCCAAGTGCTCCAGCGGGTCGCCCTTGCCGGCCCACGCCGCCTCGGGCAGGGAGCGGTAGAAGCGCTCCAGCGCGGCGTGATAAACGGAGCCGCGCGCGGCGGCCGACAGCTCGCCGCGCTCGGTCCCCTCCTCGCGCTCGCCCAGCCCCAGCACGCGCGAGGCGAAGAACTTGAACGGGCAGGTCTCGTACTCGTCGAGCGCGGTCGGCGACAGCCCGGACTTCTTCCAGCCGGAAAGCTCCGGCGCGGGCGGCGGCACCAGGCCGTCGCGCGGGCCGGGCGCGCCCGGCGCGTTCAGCGCGGCGGCCTGACGGAAGCCCTCGGCCAGCGCCGCGG
>JACQBB010000281.1 GCA_016194625.1 Elusimicrobiota bacterium
AGGTCTGGCCACTCCCGATCGCGCGCACCGAGCAGGTGTCGCCGCGCGAGGCGGTGCCGGCGGGCGGCGTCGCGTCGATCTCGCTGCAGTTCCACGTCCCGGACACGATGTTCGGCCGGCGGCTGTACCGCGTCTTCCTGGTCAAGGACTCCAAGACCCTGCTCGAGTCGGATTATCGCGGCTTCCAGGTCGTCGAGAAGCCGATCCCGCCGCCGCCCGAGGTGGTCGCCTATCACATGGAGGGCAACATCACCGTGTCGCTGAAGGACACGAGCCGCGCCCGCTGGCGGGACGCCAACGGCGCGACCACCTTCAACACGGTCGGCAAGGTCGGGGCGTCGTCCTATCTGATCAACCTGTACATCCTGCACCGCACCGGGAACGCCTTCGACCCGTCGGTGATCACCGCGAACTACTACGCCCCGTGGGGCACGATCTACGCCGGCGACATCCAGCCGGCGCTGGGGCCCCTCGCCGTCTCCGGCCAAGGCATGCGCGGCGCGATGCTCGAGCAGCGCAAGGGGATGCTCGACTGGGACGTGCTCGGCGGCCAGGTCGTCGGCTCGCAGGCCGGGACGGCGACGACGAACGGCCGCTTCGCGCGCTCGATCTACGCGGGCAAGCTCGGCGTGGCGCCGGGCGCGGGCTTCAGGGCGAACGTCAACTACTTCACCAGCTCCGACGAGACGGGCTCCCTCAGCTCGGATCCGAAGTCGAGCAACTTCCGGGGCCCCAGCCTGGTCGCGCAGAAGAACTCCGGCTACGGGCTGGACGCGTCGTACGAGCCGGTCGCCAAGCTCAAGTTCGTCGGCGCCTACCAGGCGAACACGTACTTCGCCGACATCGCCGGCCCCGCGGCGAAGGACAAGGCGATGCGCGGGGAGTTCTCCTGGGAGCGCAAGGTCTTCAAGCTGCGCGCGTACCTGCAGCGCGCCGGCGCGAAGTTCGTCGCGTTCGGGAACCCGGGCGTCGTCGGCGACCGCGTGACGACCGACGTCGCGCTCTCGCTCTATCCGGTCCGGTGGTACTCGCTCAGCCTCAACGGCAACCAGTACAAGGACAACCTGGCCAACGACCCGAGCCGCACCACGACGACCCAGCGCGTGATCAACGTCGGCAACGCGTTCCAGTTCCCGACGGCGACGACGCTCAACCTGTCGGTGTCCCTGAACGCCGCGAAGGGGCAGCCGAGCACCGCGCTCGACAACCAGACGACGACGATCGGTCTCGGCGTCGGCCAGGGCATCCGCAAGCACAGCGTCACGCTGAACGTCCAGTCGAGCCAGTTCCGCGACAAGAACAAGTTCGCCCACGACCTGGACACGCTGACCGTCGGCCTGTCGTCCAGCTGGCGCCTGCCGCGGGCGTGGAGCCTCACCTTCGGCGTGACCCAGTCGGGCACCAAGGACAAGATCGACGGCTCCAAGCGCACCAGCCTGTCGGTCTCCCCGGGCCTGACCGTCCCGCTGTCTTCGAAGTGGTCGAGCCAGTACTGGGGCACCTACACGGCGACCAAGAACACCTCGACCACGCTCCCGGCCGACAACTCGCTGCTCTCCGCGAACGCCGAGTACACCTACGCCCAGAGCAAGCAGGTCAACCTGACCTGGGGCGTCGGCGCGAACAGCAACAAGGACAAGATCAACCCGGCCAACAAGTACAACGAGGTCACCGCGTCTTTCCGCTACTCGTACACCTTCTGAGTCGCGGGCCGGAAAGTTGCTAGAATCGCCCGCATGGCGCGCATCTTGGTCGTCGACGACGAGGAGACGGTCCGCGAGCTGGTGCGGATGGTGCTGGAGAACGCGGGTCACTCGGTCGACGCCGCGGCCGGCGGACGCGAGGCGCTGGCGCTGCTGCGCAAGCGCTCTTACGCGGTCGCGGTCGTAGACCGCACGATGCCGCTGATGACGGGCATCGAGCTGATCCGGGAGATGCGCGCCGACGCGGCCATGGCCGGCGTGAAGGTCATCATGTGCACGGCCGCGGGGATGGTCAGCGACGTCGACGAGGCCTTGTCGGCCGGCGCCGCCGACTACGTGGTCAAGCCGCTCGACATGCAGGCGCTGGCCGCGAAGGTCGCCAAGCACGCGGCCGGGGCGCCGTCCGGCGGCTCAGGGCTTCTCGACCGCGTCCGCCGCCTTCTTCCCTGACGCGCCCCGCGGCGCCGCGTCCGCCCCGCCCACCTTCGCCAGGAACTTCCGCAGCGTCTTGTCGTCGGGCTGCAGGCGCAGCGCCTTCAGCCACGCGTCGCGGGCTCGTTTCTTCTCGCCCAGCGAGTAGTACGCCGAGCCCAGGCGCTTGAGCGCCAGGACGTCGTCGGGCTCCAGCGTCAGGACCTCGTCGAGCGTCGCGACGGCGCGGTAGTACTTGCCGTCGTAGATCTGGTGGACGGCGACCATCTGCAGGTAGGGCACCAGCTTCATGCCCGGCGTCACCGTGTCCTCGGCGAGGTCCGGCTTCTCGTCCAGGACGAGGTCGAGGAACGGCTTGAAGCGGGCGTCCGTGCCGTCGAGCTCGATCGCGTAGCGCAGCGCGTCGTAGGCGAGCCTCAGGTCCTGCGGGAACACGAGGTAGCCCTTCAACCCCAACACCGCCGCGCGCGTGGCCTTGTCCTTTCCCGGGAGGGCCTTGGCGATCTTCTCGACGTCCTCCAGGCGGCTCTGCAGCGCGTCGATCTGGGGATGGCCGGGGTCCTGGTCGATCAGGGTCTGGATCTCCAGGCGCGCGTCCTCGTAGCGGCCTTCGGCGATCAGCTGGAAGGAGTGCTTGCGGCGCTTCTCGGTCAGGACCTCGATGCGGCGGCGGGCCTGCAGGATCATCGACTGCGCGGACTTCTGGGACGCGTCCGCCTTCAGGACCTCGTTCCATTTGCCGATCGCGCGGCGCAGGTCGCCCTTCGCGTAGTAGTCGAGCGCTTCCTGGTAATAGGTCTGGACCGGCGCCGGGTCCTTGGCCGCCTCGCCCTCCGCCGCGGGAGCGGGGAGCGCCGCGCCGGTCAGGAGCGCCGCCAGCAGGAGCCTCACGGCGCGGCGTCCTCGGCGCGAGAGGCCCGCACCAGGCTGATCTCGATGCGGCGGTTGCGCGCGCGGCCCTCCGGCGTCGCGTTCGAGGCGACCGGGCGGTGCTCGCCGTAGCCGCGCGCGGTGAAGCGCTCCGGCGCCAGGCCCTGCGCGACGAGGAACTCGATCACGGAGAACGAGCGGCCGGCGGCGAGCTCCCAGTTGCTGCGGAAGCGTCCGCCCGCGATGCGGACGTCGTCGGTGTGCCCCTCGACGAGCACCGGGGCGGGGCTGCGCGCCAGCAGGCGCGCGACCGGCGTCAGCACGGCGGCCGCGCGGGGGTCGAGCTTCACCGAGCCTTCGGAGAAGAGCACCGGCGCGGGCAGCGTCAGGCGCACGTAGCGCGAGTCCACCTGCACGCCGAAATCCTTCAAGGCCAGGCCGTCGAGCTCCTTGCGCATCTCCACGGCGAGCTGGGCCTCGTCGACCTTGGCCTGCGCCGCGCGGGAGTGCTTGTTCGCGGAGACCTCGGCCTCGATCTTCGCCAGCGTGCGCTCGTACTCCGGCGTGCGGTTGGCGTACGAGTAGGCGAACAGCGACATGAACAGGAGCACCAGCGTGGACATCAGGTCCGCGTACGGGACCATCCACAGCTGGGTCAAGTCCTCGTTCATCGGTCGTCGCCCTCGGCGCGCAGGATCAGGACCTCGACGCGCCGGTTGCGCGCGCGCCCCTCGTCGGTCGCGTTGTCGGCGACCGGGCGGTGCTCGCCGTAGCCGGAGGCGACCAGGCGCCCGGCCGGCACGCCCTCGGCGGCGAGGCGCTCGATCACGGACCCCGCGCGGCCGACCGACAGCTCCCAGTTGCTCTTGTAGGCGAGGCCGGTCACCGGCCGGTCGTCGGTGTGCCCTTCGACGACGACGGGGTCTTCGGGCAGCTCCTTGAGCACGCGCGAGAGCTTGGCCAGCGGCTCCGCGGCCCCGGGCGCCAGCGCGGACTCGCCGAAACCGAACATCAGGTCGTCGCGCAGGCGCACGCGGATCGCGCGCTCGTCGACGACGGTGTCGGCGAACAGCGCCTTGAGCTCGGCCGCGGCCTGGGTCTCGCGGACCTCGCGGACGGCGGCGGCGTCGGGCTTCGGGGGGGCGATCACGTCCTTGGCGTCGAAGGTGCGGGCCATCGCCTCGCGCGCCAGCGGCCCCTGCAGGCTCAGCGCGAACATCACCAGGAAGAACAGCATCAGGTTCGTCATCATGTCCGCCAGCACGATCAGCCACAGCGGATGGTCCTCGTGGCCGCCGCCGGGGGCGTGCAGGCGGTGGAGGAACGGGATCATGCGGCGACGCGGTAGCCTTTCGCCCCGCTCTGGCGGAGGTGGTAGGCGAGGTAGCCCTCGAGTTTCTTGGAGATCAGCCACGGCACCTCGCCGGAGGCCAGGCACAGCACGCCCTTGGCGATGAGCTCGCGGTTGATCATCTCCTCCTCGGAGTAGAAGTTGAGCTTGGCCGCGATCGGCAGGAACAGGAAGTTCGCCGAGAAGATCCCGTAGAACGACGCCGTCATCGCGACCGCCATCGAGGCGCCCATCATCGTCGGATTGGTGATGTTGCGCAGCACCTGCACGACGCCGATCAGAGTGCCCAGCAGGCCGAAGATCGGGGCGTAGGAGCCCGCCGAGCGGAACACCGCGCTGATCTGCATGTGGCGGTGGCGGGTGGTCAGGATGTCGCGCTCGAAGCGGTCGCGCATGATCTCGGGCTCGAGGCCGTCGACCATCATCTGCAGGCCGTCGGCCATGAACGGGTGCGGGACCGAGCGCAGCGACGCGGCCAGGGACTCGTTGCCTTCGCGTCGCACCTTCTCGGCCAGGTCGACGAAGGTCTTGATCAGCAGCTCCGGCGACGGGCGCCGCGGAGGGAACAGCATCATCTTCGCCGCGTTCGGCACGTGGCGCAGGACCGACCACGGGTAGCTGATGAGCACCGAGCCGAGCGTGCCGCCGAAGATCAGGATGAACGCCTCCGGGTTCAGCAGGAAGCGCGTCATGTTGCCGGTGCTGAGGATGAAGAAGACGACGCCGAAGCCCGTCAGGCCGCCGACGATGGTCATCAGGTCCATGCGGGCTCCTTAGGGGGCGTCGCCTTCGGCGGGAGCGGGCTCGGCCGCAGGCTCCGGCGCGGCCGCGGGGAGGTCGACCGCGGGGAGGTCGAGCGCGGGCAGCGGGGGGAGCGCGTACTGCTTGTTCAGGACGAGGCGCCCCTCGCGGACCAGCATGGAGAGGGCCTTCACGACGCGCTTCATCTCGGCCTGCCGGACGTCCTCGGAGACGGTGCGCGTCAGCTCGATCTCCTGCTTCAGCCACTGGCCGAGGCCGGTCTTGAGCTTGGCGGTGACCTGGCGCGAGAGCGCCGGCGAGGACTTGAGCGCGATCGCCATGCTCTTGAGGGGGACCGCGCGGCTCAGCGTCGCGATCCCGGCCTCGTCGAGCAGCGCGATGTCGGCGAGCGTGACGACGCGGCGCTGCAGGCGCTCCCAGGGCTCCTCGTCGTTGGCGCGCACGGTCTCGAGCAGCTCGGTCTGCAGCTCCACGGGGGACTGGTCCAGGATCTCGGCGAGCTTCTCCTCGCCGCCGATCATGCAGTCGATGCGGGCGCGGATCGAATCCTCGAGCGCGGACACCTCGGCCGGCGCCAGCAGGACCGGCGCCGCCATCCGGGTGACCACCTCGTCGCGCCGCTCCGGCGCCATCGCGGTCAGCGCGGCCGACGCCAGCGCGGGCGTCAGGAAGTTGACGATCGCGGCGACGGTGGGGACCGGCTGCTCGGCGAGCAGCATGTTCAGCGTCGGCAGGTCGGCGTCGCGGACGAAGGAGAACGGGATGCGGCGCTCCGGCTCGTCGGCGCGCGCGGCGCGGGCGGCGGCGGGCGCGGCCTCGCGCGCGGCGGGGCCGTCCCCTGCGGCGGCGGACCCGGCGGCGGAGGCCGGGCCCGAAGACTTCTCGGCCAGTCCGCGCGCGGCGTCGCGCACGGCGCCGACGAACGGGTCGAAGAACCGGCGGGAGAGCAGGACGAGCGCCATGACCGCCACCAGAAGCCAGGACAGCGCCAGGACGCCGGTCGGCTCCTGGAACGCGCGGCGGAACTTCTCGGCCGCGGTCGGCGGGGGCGCCTTCGGGAAGTCCATCCGTTCGACGGCGACCGCGTCGCCGCGCTCGGGCTTGAGCCCGACCATCTTGGCGGCGGTCGCGCGCGCCAGCTCGACGCGCGCGTCGCTCATCGCGCGCTCGACGAAGACGGTCACCGAGATCTTCTTGACCAGTGCCGCCGGCAGCTCCAGCGGAGCCGCGGCGGCGACCGACTCCTTGACGGCCACGCCGGGGAGGATCTCGACGTCGCCGCGCTCGGTCTCGGTCAGCAGGTCGGCGTTGACGACGACGACCACGTCCTCGGAGTCGAGCACGCGCCGCAGGACCTCCTGCAGGCGGCGTTCGACGGAGCCCTCGAGCGCGACCTTGGCCTGGATGTCGGTCGAGGAGGTCCGCCGGGAGACCTGCGCGGAGGCGCAGACCGCGGCGGCGGCGGCGAGGACGACGCTCAAGAGGGGTCTCACGTGGCCTGAGTATACCCCCGGTTTGTTGCAAATTCAATAACAACCCGGGCCCGGCTCATATATTAGGAAGCGGCAGGAGGAGCTTCCCAGCGGGGGGGGCTGTATCCTATCTTCTCCCGATGGACGCCGAACGCCGCCGCCGCGACCTGGGCTTCGCCGTCGCCGTGGTCGCGGGAGCCGTCCTCGCCTTGCTCGCGCCCGCGCTGCTGCGCGGCGAGGGCCTCCTGCCGCTGGGGTCGCTGTGGCGCGTGCCGCCGTGGAACGCG
>JACQBB010000282.1 GCA_016194625.1 Elusimicrobiota bacterium
GGGCTTCTTCAGGCGGCGCACGGTGGTCTCCATCTCTTGGAACACTTCGTCGCGCAGTTTCAGCGAGAGGAGCTTGGCCATGGTGATACCGAAAGTATATACCCGGCTCCCGGCGCCGTCAAGACGCGTCCATTGGTATACGAATGACCCCTCGATTTTGTTCCCTCCGACCCCTTGAAACCCGGGTATCCGGGGCTATACTGCGGGTATGGCCCCTCTCGCGCTGCTGCTCTTGGCGCTGCCCGTCCTCGCCCAGGACGACGACCGTTCCGCGATCCTGGCGCGCATCTCGGCGCTGAAGGCCCAGTCGGCGTCGGCGCCGAAAGCGGCCCCCGCCGCGGCCGCCGAGCCGGTGCTGCACCCGCGCTCCGACGTCCGGGCCTACATGGCGATGACCGGGGACTACCGGGTCTTCTACCGCCGCGGCTATTACAAGGCTCCCGACGACGACGCGAAGAAGCTCCAAGCCGACGCGGACCTGGCGGTGAAGGCGTTCGAGAAGCTGACCGGCAAGACCGTGACGCACGAGGACTCCCAGACCTTCGCCTCGATGGACTTCTTCATGCGCACCGGCGAGGCGGCCTTCAACCCGAATCGCGCCCAGACCGCGAAGCTCCAGTCCGCGCTCGACGGTCTGATGGCCGGCGGGCCGGTCCTGCAGACGGACCTGGTGTACGAGGCGCTGAAGGCGACCGACGGGAACCTGACGCTGGCGATGGGGAGCCTGGCGGAGCTGTTCTGCGCCCGTCGCAACGAGTGGATCCCGAAGGTCGCCGACATGGCCGACTACGCGGGCAAGAACTACTACCGCTACGCGGGCTTCTTCATCGGCCTGCACGGCTGGACCACGCGCGCGCTGGGCCGCGCGGGCTCCTACGCGAACATGGGCGGCAACCCCGTCGTGTACGCGGGCTACGAGGTGTACGCGTGGTGGCGCGACACCCTGACCGGCCAGCCGACGAAGAGCGTCGACACGCTGAAGACGCTGGGCCCCGACGGCAACGGCGACCTCGTCGACAAGGGCGGGGAGCTCCACAAGGGCTTCGACGCGGCCGAAGCCTTCCGTTCCGGCCGCTGAGCCTGGCGGTTTTGTATCATCCGGGCATAAGCCGTCCCGGAGGACCGCCATGACCGCCACGACCG
This sequence comes from Elusimicrobiota bacterium, assembly GCA_016194625.1. The sequence continues at coordinate 1,144 of JACQBB010000282.1, forward strand.
CCGCCAAGACCCGGATCGAGAAGGACACGATGGGGGAGATCCCCGTCGACAGCAGCCGCTACTGGGGCGCCCAGACCGAGCGCTCCCTCCACCATTTCCAGGCCGGCGCCGGCCGCGACACGCTCACGCGCGAGATGATCCGCGCCCTCGGCACGCTCAAGAAGGCCGCCGCGCAGGCCAACGCCGAGCTGGGCCTCCTGCCGAAGGACAAGGAGAAGCTGATCGTCGCCGCCGCCGACGAGGTCATCGAGGGCAAGCTCGACGCGCACTTCCCGCTGGTCGTGTGGCAGACCGGGTCGGGCACGCAGTCGAACATGAACTCCAACGAGGTCATCTCCAATCGCGCGATCGAGATGGCGGGCGGCGCGATGGGCTCCAAGAAGCCCATCCACCCCAACGACGACGTCAACAAGTCGCAGTCCTCCAACGACACCTTCCCGACCGCGATGCACATCGCCGCCGCCGAGGTGCTGGTCCACCAGCTGACGCCCGCGGTGAAGGGCCTGCGCGACGCGCTGGCCAAGAAGGCCAAGCAGTACGACAAGGTCGTGAAGATCGGCCGCACGCACCTCATGGACGCGGTGCCGCTGACGCTGGGCCAGGAGATCGGCGGCTGGGTCGCGCACCTGGACGCGGACCTCGCGCGCATCGAGGCAGTCCTGCCCGGGCTGTACGAGCTCGCCATCGGCGGCACGGCCGTCGGCACCGGCCTCAACACGCACCCCGACTTCGACAAGAAGGCCTGCGCGCGCATCGCCAATCTCACCGGCCTGCCCTTCAAGCCCGCCCCGAACAAGTTCGAGGCGCTGGCCGGCCACGACGCGCTGGTGTTCGCCCACGGCGCGCTCAAGACGCTCGCCTGCTCGATGATGAAGATCGCCAACGACGTGCGCTGGCTGGCCTCCGGCCCGCGCGCCGGCCTGGCCGAGCTCCGCATCCCCGAGAACGAGCCCGGCTCCTCCATCATGCCCGGCAAGGTCAACCCGACGCAGAGCGAGGCGGTCACGATGATCGCCGCGCAGGTGCTCGGCAACGACGCCGCGATCAACATCGGCGGCGCGTCGGGCAACTTCGAGCTGAACGTGTTCAAGCCGCTGATCATCCACAACTTCCTGCACTCGGCCCAGCTGCTCGCGGCCGGCGCGAAGGGCTTCACCGAGCACTGCGCCGTCGGTATTGAAGCGGACGAAGTCCGCATCGACGAGCTGATGCGCCGCTCGCTGATGCTGGTCACCGCGCTGAACACCCACATCGGCTACGACAGCGCGGCCAAGATCGCCAAGAACGCGCACGCGAAGGGCCTGACGCTCAAGGAATCGGCGCTCGGCCTGGGCCTGGTCACCGACGCGCAGTTCGACCAGTGGATCAAGCCGGAAGAGATGACCAAGCCGGGGCTCTGACATGCCCGAGGACCAGGCTCAACTCATCCGCCGCATCGCGTCCGTCGTCGGCCACGAGCTGCGCAACCCGATGGCGGTCATCAACAACTCCGCCTACTTCGTGCGCGCCAAGCTGGGCGGCACGGGGCTGGACCCGAAGGTCGAGAAGCACCTGAAGATCATCGAGTCCGAGATCGCCCGCGCCGACCGCATCATCGGCGACATGCTGACCTTCTCGCGCGCCTACGAGGCGACGACCGAGACCAAGGTCTTCGACGAGGTCGTGAAGGCCGCCGTCGCCGCCTACGAGGCGCCCGAGGGCGTGAAGGTGGACGCCAAGCACGGCGCCAAGGACGCGAAGGTGAAGGCCGACGCGAAGGCCCTGCAGGACTGCGTGCGCCGCCTGCTCGACAACGCCGCCGACGCGATGAGCGGCAAGGGCACGGTCAAGCTCGTCACCGGCGCCGACAAGGCCGGCGTCTTCGTGACCGTCTCGGACTCCGGCCCCGGCGTGGACGCGAAGGTGAAGGACACCCTGTTCGACCCGTTCGTGACCACCAAGCCGCGCGGCCTGGGGCTGGGGCTGTCGCTGATCCGCAAGCTGCTCGGCCCGGTCGGCGGCGAGGTCTCCCATGAGACCGGGCCGAAGGGCTCCACCTTCAAGATCGTCCTGCCGAAGGCCTGATGGCCGACGCGTTCGGCGCCGCCCTCAAGAGCGTCCTCGCCGGCGGGAGGCTGACCCGCGCCGAGGCGCGCGCCGCGATGGGCGCCCTGCTCGACGGCGGCCCGACCGACGCGCAGGTCGGCGCGTTCCTGGGCGCCCTGCGCGTGCGCGGCGAGACGGTGCCCGAGATCGTCGGCTTCGCCGAGGCGATGCGCGCGCGCGCCAAGAAGGTCGTCGTGCGCCGGCGTCCGCTGATCGACACCTGCGGCACCGGCGGCGACTCGTCGGGCACCTTCAACATCTCGACGACGGTCGCCTTCGTGGCGGCCGGGGCGGGCGCGGCGGTCGCCAAGCACGGCAACCGCGCGGTCTCGAGCAAGTCCGGCTCGGCCGACGTGCTGGAGGCCCTGGGCATCCGCACCGACCTGACGCCCGCGCAGGCGGCCGCCTGCGTGGAGAGCGTCGGCATCGGCTTCCTGTTCGCGCCCAGCCACCACCCCGGCGTCGCGCGCGTGGGGCCGGTGCGCCGCCAGCTCGGCACGCGCACGGTGTTCAACCTGCTGGGGCCCCTGTGCAACCCGGCCGGCGCGCCGCGCCAGCTGCTCGGCGTGTACGCGACCGCGCTGGTCAAGCCCGTCGCCGAGGCGCTCAAATGCCTGGGCGCCGAGCGCGCGCTGGTCGTCTCCTCGCGCGACGGCCTCGACGAGCTGTCGCCGTCGGGCGTCACGGTGGTCGCCACGCTGTCGGGCGGGCGCGTGCTCGTCGACGAGATCACGCCGGAGAAGGTCGGCCTGAAGCGCCGGCCGCTGTCCGCGCTCAAGGGCGGCGACGCGAAGGCGAACGCCCGCATCCTGCGCGCGGTGCTGTCGGGCGACCCGGGCCCGGCGCGCGAGGCGGTCCTGCTGAACGCGGCCGCCGCGCTGATCGTCGCGGGCCTGGCGCGCGACTGGCGCGAGGGCGTGGAGCGCGCCGCCGAGTCCATCGACTCCGGCCGCGCTCTGGGCGCGCTCGACGCGCTCAAGAGGAA
>JACQBB010000286.1 GCA_016194625.1 Elusimicrobiota bacterium
CGACCACGTCTTCGAAGACGGTGGAGCGGCCGTGTCCCGTGCCCGCGCGCACGCGCACGACCTCGCCGGACCTCATGCCCCAGGCGGCGGCTTCCGACGGCGAGAAATGCAGGTGGCGCTGGGCGACGATGACGCCCTCCCGGATGTCCACCTTGCCGGCCGGACCGATCAGCGTCGCCCCGGCCGAGCCCTTCACGTCCCCCGACTCGCGCACCGGCGGCTTGAGGCCGAGGGCGAGCGCGTCGGTCACGGCGATCTCGATCTGCGTGTGGTCGCGGTACGGCGCGACCAGGCGGATCTTGTGCAGGACGCCTTTCGGCCCCTGGACCGAGACGGCCTCCTCGGCGGCGTAGAAGCCCGGCTGCTTGATGTCCTTCACGCGCTTGGGCTCCGCCGCGGCGCCGAACAGGATCTTGAAGTGCTCCCGGGTCAGATGGCAGTGCCGGTTGGACACGCCGACGGGGATGTCGAGCTTCGAGCGCTTGAGGCGCTTCTCGATCTCCGCGGCGAGGTCGGCGACTTGCCCGGGCGCGATCACGCGGCCTTGAGCTCCTTGAACGACATGATGCGCAGGAACGAGTCCTTCTTGAGGCTCGCGCCGCCGACCAGCGCCCCGTCCACGTCCGGCTGGGCCATCAGCGAGTCCACGTTGTCGGCCGTGACCGAGCCGCCGTACAGCACGCGGACGCCCGCCGCGAAATTCTTGCCGTGCAGCTTCTCGAGCTGGGAGCGCACGAACAGGTGCGCTTCCTGGGCCTGGGCCGGCGTGGCGGTCTTGCCGGTGCCGATCGCCCACACCGGCTCGTAGGCGATGACGACCTTGGACAGGTCGGCCGGGGCGAAGCCCTTCAGGCCGCCGGCGATCTGCGTCTCCAGCACGCGCCAGGTCTTCTGCGACTCGCGCTCCTCGAGCGTCTCGCCGATGCACACGATCGGGGTCAGCCCAGCCTTGAGCGCCGCGGCCAGCTTCTTGTTGACCCATTCGTCGCTGTCGTTGAATAGCTTGCGGCGCTCGGAGTGGCCGATGATGACCATCGAGCAGCCGGCGTCGGTGAGCATGCCGGTCGAGACCTCGCCGGTATAGGCGCCGGACGCCTCCCAATAGACGTCCTGGGCGCCGAGCTTGACCGGCGAGCCGCGCAGGACCTCGGCGACCACGGTGATCGCGGTGAACGGCACGCACACGGCCACCTCGCCCGACGCTGCGGCGGCGCCCTCCTTGACGGCCTTGGCCAGTTCCACCGACTGGGCCAAAGTCAGATTCATCTTCCAGTTTCCGGCGAGAAGGGGGCGGCGCAGGGGGCTGCTCATGACGTGATCCTCACTCGATTGTGGACATTTTGTCCACATTCTTCCTCAGGCGATCCGACAGCCGTATTCTACTGCGGCGACCTTACCAAGTCAACAGGAGAAACGCCTTCGGGCTCCGCCTGATTTCATGCCGCATTTGCTATGGCCGCTTCGCCACGCAAGTCCCCATGGCATCCGTGCTATGGGGACGACGCCGGGGTCAGCGATCGCCGAACTTTCCGGAGCGATAGGCCGCCCGGAAGCCCTCCAACCGCTCCGGAGTGCCGATGTCGTAGACCGGCGCTTCAGTGGGAAAGGCGTAAAGCCCCTTCCCGATCAGGGCCGGGAAGGTCTCGGTCTCGATGGACACCGCGCGCCCGTCCGGGATCAAGGGCCACACGCCGGGCGACAGCACATAGACCCCGGCGTTGACCCAGGCGGGGGCCGCCGCCCCCTTCTCGCGGAAGGCGGTCACGCGGCGCGCCGCGTCGAACTCCACCCCGCCGCCGTCCGTCCGGCCCAAGGCCGGGGTGACGGCGACCGTGGCCGAGGCGCCGGCCTTGTCGTGCGCGTTCAACAGCGCCGTGATGTCCAACGGGCACAGAGAATCCCCGTTGAGCGCCAAGACGGGTCCCGGACGACACTTCGAATGACCGAGTTTGAAAGCCCCGGCGGTGCCTAAGGGCGCCGTTTCTTCCGAGACGACGTAATCCCGACCGGGACCCGATGCGAAATGACGGCGGACCGTGTCCGCCCGGTGACCCGCGCACAACACGAAACGGGAGACCCCGGCGGCGGCCAAGCGGTCCACGACGATCTCCAGGAAGGGCTTGCCGTCCACCTCGGCCATCGGCTTGGCCCGGTCGGACACGACGGGGCGCAGGCGGGTGCCCAGCCCGCCGCACAGGATCAGCGCGTCAACGCCGGCCGGAGCCGGCATCGGGGGCGGGACGGCGGACCTTCGGGTCCGGCGTGTATTCGTCGGGCTGGTAGAGGATGATCCGGCTGCCCTCGTCCTCGAACGAGAACGGGACGCGCAGATAGTCCTTGAACGCCTCTTTGATCGCGGCGTGGCCCATCTCCCCCATGCGCGTCAGCTGGGGCTTGGTGTCCTTGATGCGCGACAGCTGCTCCGAGACGATGACCGAGGCGATGCGCGAGAAGCCGGTGAAGTAGAGCAGCAGGTGCGAGTGCAGCTCGGCGATCCGTTCGCGGCCGACGGTGACCGGGCTGACCGAGAACGAGTCGTCGCGGCGGAAGTCGATGCGCGAGAAGCCGCCCAGCGCCGCGATGACCTGGTCCTGGCAGCCGACGTTCTCCTTGAGCACGTCGCGCTCGATGTGGATGGCCTCGCGGGCCAGGTCCATCTTGTCGGGCATCTTGTGCTTGAGCGCGTACAGCGCGTGCAGGATGCCGACGGCGAACGAGGAGGAGGAGCCCAGGCCCGTGCGCGCCGGCAGGTCGCCGTCGTGGTGGATCTCCACGCCGGACGAGATGTCCAGATACCTCAGCACCTCGCGCACGGCCGCGTGCTCGATGTCGGCGTTGTCCTTCACCAGCTCGACCTTCGAGTACAGGATGCGGCTGTTGTAGTCGAAGAACGGGGGCAGGTAGCGGCAGGTGATGTAGCAGTACTTGTCGATGCTGGTCGCCAGCACCGCGCCGCCGTTCTC
>JACQBB010000287.1 GCA_016194625.1 Elusimicrobiota bacterium
TCCTCGCTCACCGCGGCTGCGACCTGCTCCTCGTCGGCCAGAAGCTCGTCGACGAGGACGGCGTCGAGTTCGTGAAGGCCCTGCGCACCAAGGGGCCGGCCAAGCAGCTGCCCATCGTCGCGCTCGTCGAGCACGCCGACCAGCCCGCGGCCAGCGCCGCGCCGACCAAGCACGCCTACGCCTTGTTCGGGAGAGGCGGCCCGGCGCAGGCCTCGTCCGCTCCCGCTTCCGCCAAGGACCGGGTGTCGCTGCGGCTGGCGTTCTTCCAGGCCGGCGCCGACGAGTGCCTGTCCCTGAACTGGGACACCGCCGAGTGCCTGGCGCGCATCAAGGCCGTCCTGCGCCGCACCCAGGCGAGCGCGCCCGAGGAGCTCATCAAGATGGGCGAGATCGAGCTCAACCTGACGAGCTACACGCTCCACGTGAGCGGCAAGCGCGTCCCGCTGACCTCGAAGGAGCTCGACCTCCTGTACGTGTTCCTGAGCTCGGCCAACCGCGTCCTGTCGCGCCCGTACCTGATCGAGCGCGTCTGGGGCTACAACTATTTCGGCTCGCCGCGGACCGTCGACGTGCACGTCCGGCGCCTGCGCGAGAAGCTCCGGGACGCCGCGAGGTACATCACGACGATCCCGTGCGTCGGCTACAAGCTGGTGCCCCCCGGCGGGGACATGAGGAGATGAAATGACGAAGCTCCCGAAGCTGCTGATCATCGACGACGACGCCCACCTGCGCGAGAGCCTCGCGGAGGTCCTCGAGCTCGACGGCTTCGAGTGCCACCAGGCCGGCGCCGCGAAGGAGGGCATCTCCGCCGCGCAGAAGATCGAGCCGGAAGTCGTCATCATGGACATCCAGCTCCCCGACTCCTCCGGCTTCCAGATCTGCCAGGAGCTGCGCAAGCGCTCGAAGACCGTCATCCTCATCATGATGACCGGCCGCTTCCTCTCGTCGGAGGAGAAGAAGCAGGGCTTCGAGCTCGGCGCCGACGAGTACATCACCAAGCCGTTCGACCTGGCGGAGCTGTCGGCGCGCATCAAGCAGCTCCTCTCGCGCAACGCGTCCCGCGGCTGAGGGAGGGCCGCCGGCCCGTAACAATTCCGTGCCCCGGATCCGTCATAATCCCGGGGTGAAGGACCCCCTCTAGCCATGGCCACGAAGAGACGCGGCAAGCTCGCCTACAAGATCCTCTTCTGGTTCCTGCTCATCTCGCTGGCGCCGATGGGCTTCGTCGGCTGGCACCTGGTCGGCATCTCCCAGCAGTCGCTGCGCAAGGAGACGCTGGCGATGCAGGAGTCGCTGGCGGTCGGCTTCGCCGACACCGTCCAGAAGTACGTCACCACCTTCCGCAGAGGACCTGTTCCAGACGGCGATCGGCCCGCGCGGCCAGTACATCGGCCGCCTGGAGCGCTTCCAAGGCTTGTACCCGACGGTGACGGTCTCGGTCCCGATCCTGGACGCGCGCGTCCAGCCGGCGCGCCCCGTCGGCGTGCTGATGGCGCGCATCAGCCTCAACCCGCTGTCGACGATGCTCGCGATGGAGTTCCCGGCGACCGGGAAGAGCCAGTCGGCCGTCGTCGCTCCGGACGGCTTCCTCATCGCGCACTCCGACCCGAAGGAGATCTACCGTCCGGACGCGCGCATGCCCGAGGAGGTCCTGAAGGTCGTCACCACGCAGTCGAACGAGCGAGGCGGCGGCGAGCTGCCGCTGCCCGACGGCCGCAAGCTGCTCGCCGCGTTCGCGGAGACGCGCGACCTGGGCTGGATCGTCTACGTCCAGCAGCCGGTGGAGGTCGCCTACCAGTCGTCGGAGGAGATGAAGGCGCAGATCCTGAAGGTCCTGGTCTGGGTCGTGCTCGCGACCGTCCTCCTCTCGCTGGCCGTCGCCGGCCACATCACCCAGCCGATCCGCATGCTCAAGGACGCCGCCGACCGCCTGGGCAAGGGCCAGTTCGAGGACCTGCCCGAGGTCGTCACCACCAACGACGAGATCGGCGACCTGGCGCAGACCTTCCTGGGGATGAGCGAGTCGCTGAAGGAGAAGACCGGCGAGTTGATCCACGCCAAGCAGGAGCTCGAGAAGTTCACCAAGTTCCTGGAGAAGCGCGTCGACGCGCGCACGCGCGAGCTGAAGGCCGCGCAGGACGAGCTCATCAAGAAGGAGCGTCTGGCCGCGATCGGCCAGATGGCCTCGGTCGTCGGCCATGAGATCCGCAACCCGCTCGCCGTCATCAACAACTCGATCTACTTCATCAAGACCAAGCTCTCGACGGGCCAGGAGCCGGACCCGAAGATCGCCAAGCACATCAAGATCATCGAGTCCGAGATCCAGCAGGCCAACGGCATCATCAACGAGATCCTGACCTACTCCCGCCAGCGCGAGCTGCATCCCGAGCGCGTGAAGCTCAACCACTGGTTGGAGGAGCTGCTTTCTGTGTATCCTTTCCCGCCGCACATCCAGGTCGACAAGCAGCTCGACCCGGCCGACCCGCCGGTGGACATCGACGTGGTCGAGATGCAGCAGGCGGTGCGCAACCTCATCGGCAACGGCATCGAGGTGATGCCGGCGCCGAAGGGCGGGACGGTGACGATCCGCACGCGGATCACGGAGCCGGGCTGGGTCGAGATCGCCATCGGCGATTCCGGCTCGGGCATCCCGCAGGACGTACTCGACAAGATCTTCGCGCCGTTCTTCACGACGAAGGCGCGCGGCACGGGCCTCGGCCTGGCCGTCGTGCGCAAGGTGATCGACCGGCATAAAGGGAGGGTGGACGTGGAGAGCCAGGTGGGCGTCGGCACGACCTTCAAGCTCTTCCTGCCCATCGCGGTCTGAAGAAGCGAATGAAAGGCAACATCCTGATCGTCGACGACGACGCCAACATCCGGGAGGGCGTCAGCGACATCCTGGACGTCGAGGGCTACGCGACCGCGCAGGCGGGCTCCACCGCGGAGGCCGTCGCGCAGGTCAAGAAGTCGGGTTTCGACGTCATCTTGATGGACTACAACCTGACGGACGGCACCGGCATCGACGCCATCCGCCAGATCCGCGCCCTGCGCCCCGACAGCCAGATCCTGATGATCACGGGCAACGCCTCCCTGGACACCGCCGTGAAGGCCATCCAGGAGTCGGTGGACGATTTCCTCACCAAGCCGGTGAACCCCGACACGCTGAAGCGCGCGATCGGCAAGTCGCGCGAGAAGATGCGCCTCAAGCAGGAGAACCCGCGCCTGGTC
>JACQBB010000249.1 GCA_016194625.1 Elusimicrobiota bacterium
CGACGAGAAGTTCCACGGCCCGGTCACTCTGCGCCAGGCGCTGGCCTGCTCGTACAACGCGCCGGCGGTGCGCCTGGTCGAGCGCGTCGGCGTGCCGGACTTCCTGGCGGCCCTGCGCGGCCTCGGCCTGGAGACGCTGACGCGCGACGCCGACCGCTACGGCGCGGGCCTGGCGCTGGGCGACGGCGAGGTGAGCCTGCGCGACCTGGCCGGCGCCTACGCGGCGCTGGCGCGCGGCGGCGAGTGGCGCCCGGTGCGCGAGGCGCCGTCCGACCCCGCGGGCCCGCCGCGCCGCGTCCTCTCGCGCGAGGCGGCCTACCTGGTCACCTCCGTGCTCTCCGACGACCAGGCGCGCGTCGAGGCCTTCGGCCACGACTCCGCGCTGGCCCTGCCGTTCCCGTTCGCCGCGAAGACCGGCACCACCAAGGACTACAAGGACAACTGGGCGCTCGGCTACACGCCGGACTGGACCGTCGGCGTCTGGGTCGGCAACTTCGACGGCTCGCCGATGCGCCGCGTGTCCGGCGTCACCGGCGCCGCGCCGCTGCTGCGCGACGCCGCGCTGGCGATGGAGCGCCGCTACGGCACGCGCGACTTCGCCATGCCCGCCGGCGTGCGCGAGGCCGAGGTGGACCCCGTCAGCGGCCTGCTCGCCGGCCCCGCCTGCCCCGACTCGGTGCGCGAGGTGTTCCGCCGCGACCGCCTGCCGTCGGCGTTCTGCGCGCCGCGCGCGGACGCGCCGGCGCCGAAGGCCGTGACGATCGCCTTCCCGCGCCCCGGTGATATCTTCCGCCTGGACCCGTCCTCGCCGCGCGGCGCGCAGGCGGTCCCGCTGAGGCTGGAGCCCGAGGACGCGGACGGGAGCGTCGAGTGGTCCGTCGACGGGGAAGTCCTGGCGGAGAGCGCCGCCGTGGCCTTCTGGCGACCGACGCCGGGAGCCCACACGGTCGCGCTGAAGTTCACGCCGCGCGACGGCGCGGCGACGGTGAAGACCGTCTCGGTGCGCGTGCTGGACGCCGCGACGCCCGACTGACGGTCAGCGCGCCGGGGCCTTCGGCTTGGCGGGGGGCTTCGACGCGGCGACGACCCAGGCGACGACCTTGTCGAGCGTCGGCTTGTCGTCGAACATCTGCACGCCGTGGCCGAAGTCCGTCTGGAAGGTCTCGACGCCGCCGAGGGTGCTCAGGCGGCCGAGGGCCTGGTAGGCGTAGGGGTCGTTGACGGCGGCGCCGGCGAGGGTCTTCACGCCGGCGCGCATCGCCAGCGGGACGCCGCGGTAGTCCGGGCCCGCGGAGAGCAGGACCAGGAACGGCGTCTTCGGGCTGTGGGTCGCGGCGCGCGCGGCGAGGTTGGCGCCGATCGAGGCGCCGCCGAAGCCGATGCGGCCCTCGGGGACGCCATGGGCCTCCAGGTAGCGGGCGCCCGCGAGCAGGTCCTCGACGGCCCGGGGCCACTCGCCCGTCGCGTCGAAGGTGCGGAAATCTCCGGCGCCCTTCGGACCTTTCAAGCTGTCGTGGTGGCCGCGCAGGTCGAGGGCCAAAGTCCCGACGCCGGCGGCCTGCAGGCGGACGGCCAGGCGTTCCCACTCGCCGCGCGACGAGCCGACGCCGTGGGCCAGCACGACCCACGCCCCGCCCTTCGCGGCGGGGCGCTCGTCGGCCGTCAGCGTCCAGCCGTCGGCGGTCTTCAGCGTGACGACGCGGGGCGTCTTCGGGGCGGGCGCGGCGGAGGCGAGCGCGGCGAGGAGGAGGAGCGCGGCGGTCATCGGCAGCGCATCGTCAGGTCGTAGGCGGAGTTGTAGACGGAGAACACCGCGTCCTGGACGCGCACGACCGAGCGCATCAGCTCCTCGGTCTTGTGGGTGAAGAACTTGTCGTTGGCCCAGGCGTTCTCGTGGACGAGGCCGCGGGCGGCGAGCGCGTCGTAGTAGAGCTGGTTCAGCGTGAGCTGGAGCGCCTGGACCTGGCCGAGGATGAGCAGGCCGGCCTGGTACATCTCCTGGTCGGGCAGGGCCTGGGTGGCGGCCATGCGCTGGCGCGCGGTCAGGTAGTACAGGTTCTGGCGGACCTGGTCGGAGCCGACGGTCAGCGTGGAGAAGTTGTCGGCGATGGTGGCCAGGCTGGGCTTGGGGTCGGGCTGGGCGTAGGCGAAGCGCAGGTTCTCGCCCTGCGCCTTCACGTACTGGTCGATCTGGCCCAGGTTGGCCACCTGCTGGGCGATCTGGCCGGCGATCGCCTTCATCACCGGGATCATCATCGGGTCGCTCTGCTGGCGGGCGAGGCGGTCGCGCGCGTTGAGCAGGGCGTCCCAGAAGAAGCGCTCCTGCCACAGCGTGGGCGCCTGCTCGAACACGGCGCGCGCGGGCGCGGCGAGGGCGAGGACGGCGGCCAGGGCGACGAGGGCGCGGCGGATCACGGACTTAGTATAGGTCATGCCCCATTATTATGGAAGGCCCGGCGGGCCCTATAGTATCATCGGACGGATGAACACCGATGACGTCCTCGCCCTCGTCGGCCGTCTGTTCCTGGCCATCATCTTCCTGGACTCGGCCTTCGGCAAGATCACCAATTTCGACGGCACGCTGGCCTTCATGGAAGGCCACGGGATGCCCGCGGCGACCTTCTTCTGCGCGGCGGCCATCGCCGTGGAGGCGCTGGGCGCGATCTCGCTGATCCTGGGCTACAAGACGCGCTGGGGCGCCGGCGCGCTCGCGGTGTTCCTGATCGCGGCGACCTGGGTGTTCCACACCGCGCCCGACCAGCGCATACAGTTGCTGAAGAATCTGGCGATCCTCGGTGGTCTGCTGAACGTGATCTCCTTCGGCCCCGGGCCCATCAGCCTGGAAGGCGGCGCCCGGATATGACGAAGGAGAAAGCCGCGCACCAGGTCCTCGCGCGCAAGTACCGCCCGCAAGGCTTCGACGAGCTGGTCGGCCAGCCGGGCGTCTCGCAGACGCTCAAGAACGCGCTGGCCTCCAAGCGCGTCCACCACGCCTACCTGTTCACCGGCCCGCGCGGCTGCGGCAAGACCACGACCGCCCGCATCCTCGCCAAGGCGCTGAACTGCGCGAAGGGCCCCACGCCCGAGCCGTGCGACGAGTGCGTCTCCTGCAAGGAGATCGCGCTGTCGTCGTCGCTCGACGTGCTGGAGATGGACGCCGCGTCGCACACCGGCGTGGACAACGTCCGCGAGGTCATCATCGAGACCGTGGCTCTCGCGCCCACCCGCGACCGCTACAAGGTCTTCATCATCGACGAGACGCACATGCTCTCCGGCGCGGCCTTCAACGCCCTGCTCAAGACCATCGAGGAGCCGCCGCCGCACGTGGTGTTCATCCTGGCCACCACCGAGGTGCACAAGGTCCCCGCGACGATCGCCTCGCGCTGCCAGCGCTTCAAGTTCCGCCCCGTCGCGCCCGAGCCGCTGGCCGAGCACCTGGCGGGCATCGCCAAGAAGGAGAAGGTCGCCGTGGAGCCCGAGGCATTGCAGCTGCTCGCGCGCGCCGCCGAAGGCTCCTTGCGCGACGCGGTCAGCCTGCTCGACCAGTGCCGCTCCGTCGGCGACGGCAAGGTCACGCTCGAGTCGGTCCGCGAGATGTTCGGCTTCGTCCCGCAGGAGATGCTGCTGGGCGCGGCGCAGGCCCTGCTCGCGCGCGACCCGAAGAGCCTGGCCGTGTGGCTCAAGAAGGTCTACGAGGAGGGCGTGGAGCCCGCGCAGTTCCTCAAGGACCTCCGGGCGGCCTTGGAAGCGGTCTATCTCGAGAAGCTCGGCGCGGGCGCCGGCGCCGACCCCGTCTGGTCGAAGGCGCTGTCGGCCGCGACCGCCGACGGCCTGGGCTTCCTGCTGCGCCGCCTGAACCGCGCGCTCGAGGAGCTGCGCTTCGGCGACTCGCCGCGCCTGGCTCTGGAGCTGGGCCTGTTCTCCGCGATCGAGGCCGCGCACGACCTCAACGCCTGGGTCGCGCGCCTGGAGGCGCTCGAGAAGCGCCTCAACGCCGGCGGCGGCGGCCCCGCCTTGACCCCGGCGTCCGCTTCCCGCCCGGCGCCCGTCGCCGTCCCCGCGCCGCGCGCGGCGGCGCCCGAGCCCGAGCCGGCGCCGGTCGCGGCGCCGACGGGAGCCGCGTGGCCCGCGTTCGTCGCGGCCGTCGGCAAGGTCAAGTTCTCGCTGGGCGCGGTGCTCGAGAAGTGCGGCCACGAGGCCGCGGGCGCGTCCTGGACGATCCGCTTCGCCAAACAGTTCGACCTGGACGCCGCCGAGCGCGCGCGGGAATTCCTGGAGACGACGGCCGCGCAGTGCGCCGGACGCCCGGTGAAGCTCGTGCTGGCGTTGGGCGCGGCTTCGTCGACGCCGACCGACATCGTCGATCCCGCCATCCCCGAGACGCCCGGCGGCGCGCCTCCCGGCACGCGCTGGAAGGACGTGACCGAGGGCGAGGGCGGCGGCTCCGGTCTGAAGAAGGCCGAGAGCGTGTTCGGCGGCAAGGCGCGGATCGTCAAGAAGCCCCAATGAAGAGCGTCGAGCGTCTGATCTCGGCGCTCAAGCGGCTCCCCGGGGTCGGCCCGAAGCAGGCCGAGCGCCTCACCATCCACCTTCTGCGCGCGCCGCGCACCGAGGTCGAGAACCTGGTCGAGGCGCTGCGCGAGGCGAAGTCCGCCGTCCACTCCTGCGGACGCTGCGGCGACTTCACCGACCGCGAGCTGTGCCGCATCTGCTCCGACCCGGGCCGCGACCAGTCGTCGATCTGCGTCGTCGAGGAACCCCAGGACGTGACCGCGCTCGAGCGCACGCGCGCCTTCCGCGGCACCTACCACGTCCTGCACGGCTCGCTGTCGCCGCTGGACGGCGTCGGTCCCGACCGCATCCGCGTCAAGGAGCTGGTCGAGCGCGTGCGCGCGTCGGCCGGCGCGGTGAAGGAGGTCGTCATCGCGACCGACCCCGACACCGAGGGCGAGGCGACCGCGCTGTACCTGGCCCAGCAGCTCAAGCCCTTTCCCGTGAAGGTCACGCAGATCGCGCACGGGGTCCCGCTCGGCGGCGACCTCGACTACATCGACGAGCGCACCCTCTCGCACGCCCTGTCCGGGCGGCGCGAACTCTAGGAGACGACCATGCGTTACGAGAACGTCCTCGAAGCCATCGGCGGCACGCCGCTGATCCGCCTGAACCGCCTCGCCAAGGGCCTCAAGCCCCGCGTCTACGTGAAGGCCGAGTTCATGAACCCGGGCGGCTCCGTGAAGGACCGCATCGGCGTGGCGATGATCGACGAGGCCGAGCGCAAGGGCCTGCTGAAGCCCGGCGGCACCATCGTCGAGGGCACCTCCGGCAACACCGGCATCGGCCTGGCGCTGGTCGCGGCGTTGCGCGGCTACAAGCTGGTGTTCACGATCACCGACAAGCAGTCGCGCGAGAAGATCAACCTGCTCAAGGCGCTCGGCGCCGAGGTCGTGGTCTGCCCGACCGCCGTCGAGCCCGAGGACCCGCGCTCCTACTACTCGATCGCCGACAAGCTCACCGCCGAGATCCCCGGCGCCTACCACCCGAACCAGTACGAGAACCCGGACAACCCGAAGGCGCACTACCGCACGACCGGGCCGGAGATCTGGCAGGACACCGAAGGCAAGATCACGCATTTCGTGGCGGGCATGGGCACGGGCGGAACGATCTCGGGCGTGGCCAAATATCTGAAGGAGCAGAACCCGAAGGTGAGGATCGTCGGCGCGGACCCGATCGGCTCGCTGTACTACGAGAAGATCATGTTCAACAAGATCGGCGTCGCGAAGCCGTACGTGGTGGAAGGCATCGGCGAGGACATCTTCCCGGGCACGATGGACCTGAAGTGCGTCGACGAGGTCCTGCAGGTCACCGACCGCGACAGCTTCATCACCACGCGCAAGCTGGCGCGCATGGAGGGCCTGCTCACCGGCGGCTCGGGCGGCTCGGCGGTGTGGGCCGGCCTGGAGTACGCCAAAAAGCTGACCGAGAAGGACTTCATGGTCATCCTCCTGCCGGACACGGGCATGCGCTACCTGTCCAAGATCTACAACGACGAGTGGATGCGCGAGAACCAGTACTTCGAGAGCGCCGTGCCGCTGAAGGCCGCCGACGTGCTGGCCGCCAAGACCTCGCGCTCAAAGGTGAAGGCGCTGGCCGTGGCCAAGCCCACCGACTCTCTGTTCTCGGCGATGGCGACGATGCGCAAGCACGACATCTCGCAGATGCCGGTGTTCGAGAAGGGGCTGCCCGCGGGCACGCTCCATGAGGACGAGGTCCTGGGCATGATGCTCAAGGGCCGCCAGATCAAGAAGATGATCGTGCGCGAGGCGATGGGTTCCGCTTTGCCCGTCGTGGACCCGCAGGCGCGCATCGAGGCCGTCCTGCGCCACTTCGCGCCGGAGCGCCCGGCCGTGCTGGTCAAGACCGGCAAGTCCTCTTACGACATCCTGACCAAGTACGACGTGCTGACCGCCGTGTCCCGCGCGTCAGAGGAGAAAGCATGAAGACCCTTCTCGTCGCCGCCGTCCTCGCCGTCCCCGCGTCCGCCCAGCCCGACCTGCCTCCGCCTGACGCCCCCGCCGCCGCTCCGGCCGCCGAGGCCGCGAAGGCCGCCGAGCCGGCCGCCGCCCCGGCCGCGACCCCCGCGCCGGCCGCGCCCGCCGCCGAGGTCCAGGAGGCCGCGCCGGCGTCCGCCGCCGTCCCGGCCCCGAAGCCCGAGGAGCCGAAGGTCACCGTGACCGCGCCGAAGGTCGAAGAGGTGAAGCCGCTCCCGCCCGAGCCCAAGAAAGAAGAAGCCAAGCCCGAGCCCAAGCCGGAGCCGAAGGCCGAGCCGAAGAAGGCCGCGAAGGCCGTCGGCGTCGAGGAGGAGTGGGCGTTCGCGAAGGCCGCCGCCGAGGACTCCGACTCCGGCGTCCAGGACGCCGCCGCCGACGACCTCAAGCTGTTCGTGCGCCGCCACCCCGACGCCGCGCAGGCGCCCGAGGCGCTGGCCGCGCTGGCCGCCGTGAAGACGAAGCGCGGGGACTGGGCGTCGGCGCTGGTCGCCTACCTGCGCGCGACGCACGAGTATCCCGATTCGAAGGGCGCGCTGTCGGCCAAGTCCGCCTACCTCCAGCTCGTCGACAAGAAGGCCTCGCGCCGTCAGCGCGCTCCGCTCAACGACCTGGTCGCGCCCGTGGACGCGCCGGAGAAGTCCGACCGCCTGTCGGCCGTCTGGCAGAAGGCCGCCGCCACCGCCGGCGACGCGCTGTACGAGCCGCTCGCCGAGGAGATCCGCGACTTCATGGTCCGCTTCCCGGGCCACGCCGACGGCGACAAGCTGCAGGCCGCGCTCGCGCGCGTCTCCGCGGCCAACGAGAAGTACGCCGCCGCCGCGCTCGGCTGGCGCCGCCTGCTCGCGCTGTACCCGGACAGCCCGCTGCGCCCGCTCGCGCTCAAGTCGCTCGGCGACGTGTACGCCGACAACCTGCGCGACTACAAGAAGGCGATCGACGCCTACCAGCAGCTGATCGCCGACCACCCGCAGGCGCCCGAGGTGCTGGCGGCGCTGGAGAGCTCCGACAAGCTGTTCGAGGAGCGCCTGAAGCAGTTCGA
>JACQBB010000250.1 GCA_016194625.1 Elusimicrobiota bacterium
CACCATCGATCCCGGCATGGACCTGGAGGGCGACCTCGGCATCGACTCGATCAAGCGCGTCGAGATCCTGTCGGCCGTCCAGGAGAAGCTGCCCGGCGCGCCGAAGGTCAAGCCCGAGCATCTGGGCACCTTGCGCACGCTGAAGTCCATCGCGGACTATCTGTCGGCGGGTATGACGGTGTCGCCCGCGGCACCTTCACTGACTCCAGCGTCAGTGGTCGTGTCGTCCGCGACACCGGCGCCGGTGCTCCCCACGCTCCTCGCGATCGTCTCCGAGAAGACCGGCTACCCGGCGGACACCATCAATCCCGAGATGGACCTGGAGGGCGACCTCGGCATCGACTCGATCAAGCGCGTCGAGATCCTCTCGGCCGTGCAGGAGAAGCTCCCGGGCGCGCCGAAGGTCAAGCCCGAGCACCTGGGGACCCTTCGCACGCTGAAGTCCATCGCCGACTATCTCTCCGCGGGCATGGCGCCCGCCGCTCCCGCGCCCGCCGTCGCGGCGGCGCCCGCTCCCGCGTCCGGTTCCGCGAGCGAGACGCTCGCGGTGCTGGCGTCCGTCGTGGCCGACAAGACCGGCTATCCGGCCGACACGCTGAACCCCGACATGGACCTGGAGGGGGACCTCGGCATCGATTCGATCAAGCGCGTCGAGATCCTCTCGGCGGTCGCCGAGAGGCTGCCCGGCGCGCCGAAGGTGAAGCCCGAGCATCTCGGGACCCTGCGCACGCTCCGCGCCCTGGCCGACTATCTGTCGCAAGGGACCGCTCCGGCCGCCGCTCCGGTCGCCGCGGCGGCTCCGGCCGTCGAGGCCGAGCCGTCCGAGGAGCCGTGCGTACTCCAGCGCTCCGTGACCGAGCTGACGCCCGTCGGGCCGCGCGACGCGTTCGCGTTCGACAAGGACGCGGTGATCGCGATCTCCCGCGACTCCGGACTGGACCAGGCGCTGGCGCTCGAGCTGCGGGCCAAGGGCCTGAAGGCCGAGGTCGTCGCGCTGGACGATCCGCGCTCGCTGCCGGCGGAGCTGGGCGCGCTCGTGCTGGTCGCGCCGACGCGGCCGGCCGGAAAGGGCTGCCCGTGGACCGCGGAGTCCGAGGCGTGGCTCAAGAAAGCGTTCCTGCTCGCGCAGGCCGCGGGCAGGCTGATGTCCGCGCGCGGCGGGCGGGGGATGCTGGCGTCGGTGACGCGCCTGGACGGCGCGCTCGGCGTCGAGGGCCGCGAGACCGACCCCGCGTTCGGCGGCGTGGCGGGCCTGGTCAAGACCGCGGCGCGCGAGTGGCCGCGGACCGTCTGCCGCGCGATCGACCTGGACCCGGCGCTGACGCTGGACGCCGCGGCCAAGCTCCTCGCCAAGGAATTGGCGTTCGACGGACCGGTGGAGACGGCGCTGAACGCCGACGGCGCGCGCACGCTCGCGCTCGTCGAGCGCGCGGCCGCGTCCGGCCCCGACCCGCTCAAGCCCGGCGACGCCGTGCTCGTCACCGGCGGCGCGCGCGGCGTCACCGCCGAGGCCGCGCTGGCCCTGGCGCGCGAGTTCAAGCCGAAGCTGACCCTGGTCGGCCGCTCGCCGCTGCCGGCCGACGAGCCGGCGGCCACCGCGTCCGCGAGGACCGAGGCCGACCTGCGCCGCGTGATCGCGGCGGAGGGGAAAGGCCTGAGCCCGAAGGAGATCGGCGCGAAGGCGAAGGAGCTGCTGGCCGCGCGCGAGATCCGCGCGAACCTGAAGCGCCTGGCGGACGCCGGCGCCGAGGTCCGCTACCGCGCCGTCGACGTGCGCGACGCGGCGGCCGTGACCGCGCTCGTCGCCGAGACGCAAGCCGCCGACGGTCCCGTCCGCGGCGTCGTCCACGGCGCCGGAGTGCTCGCCGACAAGCACATCGCCGACAAGACGGCGGCCCACCTGGACGCGGTGCTCGACACCAAGCTCATGGGCTTGCGCAACATCCTGGACGCGGTGAAGACCGCGGACCTGCGCCTGCTCGCGCTGTTCTCCTCGTCGACGGCCCGGTTCGGCCGCGTCGGCCAGTCCGACTACGCGGTCGCCAACGAGGTCCTGAACAAGGCCGCGTGCACGCTCGCCAAGCGCCTGACCGCCTGCCGCGTCGTCGCGATCGGCTGGGGCCCGTGGGACGGCGGCATGGTGGACGCGTCGCTGAAGAAGCTGTTCGCCGCCGAGGGCGTCGGCGTCATCGGCCGAGCCGACGGCGGCCGCCACCTGGCCGCCGAGGCGCGCGCCGCGGGCGGACCCGCGGAGACCGTCGTCATCGCGGCCTTGCCCGGCGCGAAGGCGGCCCTGCCCGTCGCGTTCGAGCGCGACCTGTCGCTCGACACGCACCCGTTCCTGAAGTCCCACGTGGTCAACGGCCGCGCGGTCGTCCCGCTGGCGGCGTCGGCCGAGTGGCTGGCGCACGGCGCCCTGCACGCTCATCCCGGGCTGGCCTTCGCCGGCTTCGACGACCTGCGCGTGACGAAGGCCGTGCCCGTCCCGGCCGGCAAGACCGTCCCCGTGACCGTCCGCGCCGGCGCGCTCGAGAAGCGCGACGGCGCGATGTCGGTGACGGCCGAGCTGCGCGACGCGTCCGGCGCGCTGTGCGTGTCGGCGCGCGTCCTGCTCGCGGCCAAGCGCCCGTCGGCGCCGGCCCCGCACCTGTCGGTGAAGGGCCCGAAGTACGGCCGCACGCTGGACGCGGCCTACCGCGAGGTCCTGTTCCACGGGCCCGAGATGCGCTCCCTGCTGTCGGTGCCCGCGTGCGGCCCCGAGGGCATCGTCGCCGAGACCAAGGGCGCGCCCGCGCCGTCGTCCTGGATGCGCTCGCCGGTGCGCGACCGCTGGCTGTCCGACCCGTCCGCGCTCGACTCGGCGTTCCAGGCGATGATCCTGTGGACGCAGGACCAGATGGGCGCGCCGTGCCTGCCCAGCTTCGCCGCGCGCTACCGCCAGTACGGGGAGTTCCCCGAAGGGGGCGCGCGCATCGTCGCCAAGGCCGTCCGCCGCGGCGCCGGCCTGGCCGGCGCGGACCTGGAGTTCCTCGACGAGCGCGGCCGCCTGGTCGCGCGCCTGGAGGGCTTCGAGGCCACCGTCTCGCCGGCCCTGACCGAAGCTTTCCGCCGCAACGCCGCGGAGTCCGCGGCCTAGACGTCCCGGAGGAGAACGATGAAGAACCTCGCGTTCGCCGCGATCGCGCTGGCCGCCGCGCTGTGCTCGGCGTGCCATGAACGGAAGCAGGAGCCGCGCCCCGACTACGACGGCGCGCGCGCCCGCTCGGAGTCGTCGCACGGCGCGCTCGACCAGCAGAAGCCCTCGGGGGATTGAGATGAACCGGACCAGCCTCGTCGTCCTGGCCGCGGCTGTGACGGCCGCCGGCTGCGGCGGTCGGGCGCAGACCAAGTCCCTGCCGCCGTCCACCGTCCCGGCCGCGCAGGTCGAGAAGGTCAAGGCGGCCTCCGAAGCCTCCCACGAGTCTCTGGACGCCGCCGCCGGCGTCCCGAAGGAGGCCAAGCGCGTCGAGGAGTTCACGAAGAAGCTCGACGCTCCGACGGGGAGCGCCGCGCCCGAGTCCGACGCGCCGAAGAGCGGCGAGGCTCTGGAGCGCAAGGGCAAGGTGCTGGGCAAGGACCCCGACGGCTGCACCTGGCTGGAGGGCGAGGCGTCGGTGGTCGTCGGCGACCAGGACACCCGGCACCAGGCGCACGCCGCCGCGATGGAGCACGCGCGCGCCGCCGCGGTCCAGGACTTCCTGGGCGTGGACGTGAACTCCAAGTTCATGGACTTCCAGCAGGAGGGCCTGCGCCGCGACGCGCACCTGACCGAGAGCATCCTGCAGACGACCCGCAACGGCCGCATCATCAAGGAGGCCGTGCTCGACGAGGGCTACCAGGACATCCCGGCGTCCGCCGGCGTCGCGGTCTGCCGCGACTGCCGCTACCACCTGCGGATGAAGGCCTGCGTCCTGCCCAAGGACTCCGGCTCCGACAAGGACTTCCGCGTCGAGCTGGAGGTGTCGCAGAACCGCTTCTTCAACGGCGACGAGGCCGCGCTGACGGTCAGCGCGACGCGCGACTGCAGCGTCTACATGTACGACGTGTACGACCTGGGCGAGCAGGACAAGACCGCGCTGGTCATCCCCAACGAGGCGGTCCCGGCCAAGGCGGTGAAGGCCGGCGAGACCTGGACCTACCCGAGCGAGCAGGACAAGAAGAACGGCGTCCACCTGGTCGCGGAGCTGGCCAAGCCCGACCAGCAGATCTCGGCCGAGACCATCCGCGTGATCTGCACCAAGGTCCCGCTGAAGAAGGCCGTCTACGACCCGACCGACGGCGGCTACCTGGGCGTGCTCAGCCGCCTGAACCGCTCGCGCGTCGAGTGGGCCGAGGACGCGGCGGCGTACACCATCTACAAGAAATGAGCGGACGACCGGAGCCGATCGCGATCGTCGGAGCGGGGGGGATCTTCCCCGACGCCCCGACGCCCGCGCGGTTCTGGGAGAACCTGGCCGCGCGCCGCTGCGCGGCCAAGGAGGTCCCGGCCGGACGCTGGCCGCTGGACCCGAAGGCGGCGTTCGACCCCGCGCGCGGCGCCGCCGACAAGTTGTACTCGCTGAAGGCCTGCTTCGTCGAGGGCTTCTCGTTCGACGCGTCGGGACTGGCGCTCGACCGCGGCTGGGCCGAGTCGCTCGACCCCGCCTTCCACTTCGTCCTGC
>JACQBB010000378.1 GCA_016194625.1 Elusimicrobiota bacterium
CCTCGACATCTTCATCCGCGCCGCGCGCTGGCGCGTCCTGCTGTCGCGCGCGCGGCCGAACGCCCCGGTGCTCGAGCTGGCGCGCTTGGAAGCCATCGGCCTGGGCGTCAACAACGTGCTGTTCATGCGCCTGGGCGAGCTGGCGCGCGGCGTGCTGGCCGCCCGGCGCCTGGAGATGTCGGCCTTCGCCGCGCTGTCGAGCGTCGTCGTCGAGCGCGCGCTCGACGTGTCGGCCCTGCTGACCATTTTCATCCTCGCCTCCGGCGCCGCGCCCGGCTTCGTCGCTCCCGGCGTGCGGCTGGGCGCGCAGTTCGTCCTGGCCGGGGCCGTCGGCGCGCTGGCCATCCTGGCGCTCGCCGAGACGGCGGTGGCCCCCGGCGGGATCATCGAGCGCCTCCTGCGCCCCGTGCCGAAGGTCCACTCGCTCGTCGAGCAGCTCGCGCTGGGCGCGGCCGTCCTGCGCTCGCCGGTCGCCGCCCTGCAGGCCGCGGGCTGGAGCCTGCTCCTGTGGACCGTGGACGCCGGCGTGTACTGGTGCGGCGCGCGCGTCCTGGGCCTCGGGGCGCTCATGGATTACCCGCGCGCCGTGCTGGCCCTGTCCTGGGCCGGCGCCAGCGCCGCCATCCCGACCGCGCCCGGCGGCCTGGGCACCTTCGAGGCGATCGTCGCCGGCATCCTCAACAAGTTCGGCGCCACCGTCGACCAGGCCTTCGCCTACGCGCTCGTCTGCCACATGGTGATGTACCTGCTCGTCACCGTCGCCGGCCTGCTCCTGCTCTACCGCGTCGGCCTGTCGCTGGCCGACCTGCGCGGCGAGGTCGAGAAGAAATGAGGCTCCACCTCCTGGCCTGGCTGGCCTGCCCCGTCTGCGGGGCTGACCTGAAGTTCTCCGCGCTCGAGATGCACCCGCGCCTGAAGGACGACGTCGAGTCGGGCGAGATGTCGTGCACCGCCTGCGCGCGCAAGTACCCGATCCGCGACGGCATCCCGCGCCTGCGCCCGCCCGAGGAGGTGCCCGCCGCCGCCGCCAAGACGCGCGAGAGCTTCGGCTACGAGTGGCTGCGCTACCCCGGCTCGCGCCCCGTCGACGAGCCGACCTTCCTCGAAGAGACCATGCTCCCGCGCGAGGACTTCAAGGACAAGCTCGTGCTGGACGCCGGCTGCGGCATGGGCCGCTACTCCGCCGTCGCGCGCTCCTTCGGCGCCGAGGTGGTCGCCGCGGACATGTCCGACAGCCTGATCCGCGTCGCCGAGCGCGCCAAGGACGACCCCAAGCTCCACCCCGTCGAGTGCGACCTGCTCAAGCCGCCGTTCAAGAAGGCGGTCTTCGACCTCGCCTACAGCCAGGGCGTGCTCCACCACACCGCCGACACCAAGGCGGCGTTCCTGGCCGTCGCCGCGCTGATCAAGCCCGGCGGCAAGCTGTCGGTCTGGCTGTACGGCAAGGCCGGCCGCTTCGCCGACTTCGCGACCAACCCCATCCGCCCCGGCCGCGAATGGGTCGTCGAGCACCGCCGCCTGGCGTGGTGGATCGTGCTGGTCCGCCACATCCTGAGCGACACGATCCGCGTCTTCACCACGCGCCTGCCGGTGACGCTCGTCTACGCGCTGTGCTACCCGCTGACGCTGCTGGGGATGATCCCGGGCGTGAAGTACCTGACCTTCTCCGTCGACCCCGACTTCCAGGCCCGCCTCATCGAGAACTTCGACTGGATCTCGCCGCCCTACCAGTGGCACCACACGAAGGAAGAGCTCCAGCAGTGGTTCTGGGACGCCGGCTTCACGACGGAAGCGCTCCTGCCGCACGGCCTCGTGCCCAAGCCCGGCGTGATGGGCCGCAAGAAGAAGACATGAGCCATGAGCGCGCGGTGTCGTCCCGCCCGAAAGGCCGCCCGCTGTCCGTCGTGATGGTCAGCGCGGGCTTCTGGCCGGCCGTCGGGGGCGCGGAGCGGCAGGCGCTCGAGCAGTCGGCGGCGCTGGCCGCGCGCGGGCACCGCGTGACGGTGCTGACGCGCCGGGTCGGCGGACTGCCGCGCCGGGAGACGCACCGCGGCGTGGACATCGTGCGCCTGCCGGTGGTGGGGACGGGCGCGCTCGACTCGCTGTGCTTCCTGTTCGGGGCGTTCGCCTGGCTGCTGCTGCACTGGACCGAGTGGGACGCGACGCACGCGCACCTGGCGGGCTCGCCGGCGCTGGCGGCGGCGCTCGCCGGGCGGATGATCGGTCGGCCGGCGGTCGTGAAGCTCGGCGGCGGGCGCGGGATCGGGGAGCTGGCGGCGTCGTCGAAGACGGCCTTCGGCCGCGCGAAGCTGCGCGCGCTCGGGCTGATCGGGCCGCATTTCCTGGCGGTGGTCGCCGACCTGGCCGACGAGGCGCGCGAGTTCCTGGGCGACGCCGACATCGAGGTCCTGCCCAACGGCGTGGACGACGCGCGCTTCCGGCCGCTCGACGCGGCGGGGCGGCGCGCGGCGCGCGCGCGGCTGGGCTGGCCCGAGGGCGCGCCGGTCTACCTTTATCCGGGGCGCTTCTCTCCGGAGAAGCGGCTGACCTGGTTCCTCAAGCTGTGGCAGGCGTCGGCCGGCGCCGACGCGCTGGCGGTGCTCGTCGGCGACGGTCCCGACCGCGCGGCGCTCGAGGGCCTGGCGGCCGGCGCGTTCAGCCGCGTGCGCGTGCTCCCGCCGAGCGAGGACCTGGCCGAATCGTACGCGGCGGCCGACGCGTTCTTCCTGCCCTCGACCTCGGAGGGGCTGTCGAATTCCCTCTTAGAAGCGATGGCGTCCGGCTGCGCGCCGCTCGCGTCCCGCGTCGGCGGCACGGCCGAGACGGTGGAGAGCGACGTGACCGGCCTGCTGTTCGAGCGCGACGACGAGGAAGGCCTCAAGCGCGCGGTCGCCCGCCTGTCGGCCGACCGCGGCCTGGCCGCGCGTCTGGGCGCCGAGGCGCGCAAGCGCGTCGAGGAGCGCTACAGCCTGGCGCGCGTGGTGGACCGGCTGGAAGAGCTGTACCGCGGCTAGGCGGGCTTGCGGGCCTTCGCCAGGAATATCTGGCTGAAGAGGTGGTCGTTGTTCAGCACGCCCGAGCCGGTCTCCGCGTGGAGGAACAGGCTCAGCTTGAGCCGGCACAGCGACCACAGGGCTTTGCGCAGCAGCGCGCGCGGCCCGTTCCCCGTCGGTCCCAGCTCGCGGAACTCGGCGTCCGCGAAGCCCGCGACGCCGAGGACTTGTCGCAGGCTGTGACGGGTGAACGCGGTCTCGTGCGTGAAGTCGAGCGCGAGCATGCGCGCGGCGAACGGGCTCTCGGCGTTGGCGGTCTGCAGGAGCAGGACGCCGCCGGGCCTCAGCGCCTTGAAGGCCGCGTCGAGGAAGGCCAGGACCTCGTCCTTGCGCAGGTGCTCGAGCACGTCCACCGCGACGAC
>JACQBB010000379.1 GCA_016194625.1 Elusimicrobiota bacterium
CCGGCGCCGCCTGCCGGCGAACTTCTCCCGCCACGACGGGGGCAGGGACTCCGCCGCCAGCGCGCGCTCCAACGCCTCGGCCGACGGCGTCTTCGACGACGCGAGCCGGAGCATCTCCGGCACGGGGAAGCGCGCCGGATCGCGGCGCACCGGCGCGACCTCGTCGCCGGCGCGCAGGACGCCTTCGTCGACCACGCGGAAGTAGACGCCCCATCTCCCGCCGTCCAGGAACCGCTCGACGATCGAGTCGTCCTCGAACTTCAGGCCGAGCTTGAAGCACGGGAAGCGCGGCTGAACGGCCTCCAAGACCGCGGTGCCGATCCGGAAGCGGTCCCCGACGCACACCTCCTCCTCCAGGAGACCCTCGATCGTGAGGTTCTCTCCGAAGGCCCCGAAGGGGAGGGCGCGCCCGAGCTCCCGGCGCCACCGCCCGTAGTCGTCGGCCGAATACGCGTAGACCGCTTTATACTCGCCGCCGTGGACGCGCAGGTCCGACTGCCGGTCGCCCTCGAGGTTCATGCGCCCGACGCGCACGGGCCCCTCGACGGGCTCTTTGAATATGCCCGTCTCCACGTCCCGCCCCTTCCAACGGACCGTCCGGCCGAGCGAGACGTTGACGGAGACGAGCCTCATCCCGCGTCAGCCGTCCTTGATGGCGGCTTTGACCTTCTTGAGGATCTCGGGAGTCACCTCTTGGATCCCGTGGTCGTGACCGGCGTGCGCCGCGACCTTCTGCAGCAGCTCCTTCTCGCTGCCCGCCTCGGCGGTGAACGCGCAGCCCGGGACCACGTCGGCGCAGCTGATCTTCTTCTTGTTCATGGCTCCTCCTGTCGCTACTCTCGGGGGCGTCGCCCCCTGACAGTATGTGCGCAGGACCGCCTATATATTACACCCGAGCGAACGCCCGCGCGACGCGCGCGGCCTGCTTCGAACCGTCGGCGCCGACAGCCGCCGTCAAAGCTCCGTCCGTCGCGGACGTCATCAGGACCGCCGGTCTTCTCGCAGCGAATGCAGGCAGGCGAATCCGACCGCCAGCCACGCGGCCGCGCAAACGACATAGATCGGGAGACCTCCGGAAGCGCTCCGCAGGTTGAGCAGGAGGCCTCCCGCGGCGTTGTTGCTGGCGTGGGCCAAGGCCGGCACCCAGATGCTTTTCGTCTTCAGATACAGCCACCCGATGAAGCAGGCCATGCCCAACGACATCAGCGGCATCAGGACGAACGCGCCGCTCACCGGATAGCCGGGGAAGTCGTAGCCCATCAGAATGAGCGGGAAATGCCAGTAGCCCCAGATCAGTCCGGTCAGGACGAGCCCACGCCTCGAACCGAACCGCTCGATCAGGCGCGGCTGGAGAAAGGCGCGCCAGCCGAGCTCTTCGCCCAGAGTCATGACCGCGATCATCGGCGACGCGGCGACGGCCGTGAGGAGCGCGTTCGCCAGAAAAAAAGCCAAGCCCTGCGGCGCGGCGCCCAAGAGCAGCCCGCGCGCGCGCCCGCCAAATGAACCGTCCAGCCGCGGACGCTCGCCAGCGTCTCCGGGAAAGTCGCCGCGCCCGACGCCACGAAGGCCCCGGCCGCCGCGACGTAGAGCAGCGGAGGAACGAACAGAGCGAGCCCCCAATACGGCCAGCCGCCCGGCTTCCATCCGGGAGAGCGGCGCAGTTCTCCGTTCAGCGCGAACGCCGACAACGCGAATATCCCCGGCACCCACATGAGGGCCGTCGCCAATCGGGCGAAATGAGCCCCTTCGACTCCCCCCAGCCGGAAGATGAGCCCGTAGACGCCGCCGCTCGCGGCGAAGACGAGGAGCAAGTAGACGGGCCAGTCGACGATCATGCTTGGCCCCGAGTATAGAAAAACGAAAGCCCCCCATCGCTGGAGGGCTTTCAACCGCTTCGCGGTCGCCCTATGCCCGCCTGTAGCGCAACGCCATCACGCCGGACTTGAAACGCTTCGTCTCGACGAGCTTCAGCCGCGACGCCCGCCAGTCCGCGAACAGGATCGGCCCGTGTCCGGCCACGAGCGGATGGACGACGAACAGGTACTCGTCGATGAGGCCGAGCCTGTGGAGTTCCCTCGCGAGGTTCGGACTCCCGAGCAGAAGTCCGCGCGGCGTACGCTTCTTGAGATCCTTGATCGCTCCCGGCAGGGCGCCTTCCACCCGGCGGGTGTTGCCCCACGGGAAGTCGCGTCGCGTGGCGGAGACCACATGCTTGGGCTTGGCGTCCAGCTTGCGCGCCCATGACCGGTCCAGAGGCTTCGCTTTGGGGTCGCGCGCCACCGCCGGCCAATAGCTCTCCATCATCTCATACACCGTCCGCCCCCACAGCATTCCTCCCGCCGAATCCATCAGGCGTATCCAGAATCGGAAGAGCTCGTCGTCGGGAACCCCCGCGCGATGGTCGCAGCAGCCGTCCAGAGTCACGTTTATCCCGAAGGTCAGCAGGCCCATGGTGACGCCGATTCTATAAAAAAGCCCCCGCGACCGAAGATCGCGGGGGCTGAGTCAGATTGGCTGCGGGACTAGGATTCGAACCTAGAAAAGCAGATTCAGAGTCTGCCGTGATACCATTTCACCATCCCGCAATATCGGGGATATTTTAACAGATTTTCAGACGGGAACAAGGCCCAGCGTGCGCGCGGCGTGGACGGCGAGCACCAGACCGAGCGCCGCCCACTGGAGCGCGGGGCGGTCCAGGAAGGGCAGGAACCCGTCGGAGAAACCCCGCCCGCGCGCTAGGTTCAAGGCGCCCCACGCGAGCCACGCGGTCCACGCGAGGAATAAAGGAAGGCCGAGCGGGTGAGAGTGGAGCGACGCCGTCCAGTCGCCGCGCATCGCGTAGACGACCGCGTGGCCCATGCCGCAGCCGGGGCATTCGTGGCCGGTGAGCAGGCGCACCGGGCACAGGTGGAGTCCGTCGAGGGGCGTGCGGAACGCCGCCTGGACCGCGAGCGCGGCCCAGGAGGCGGCGGCGACGGCGGCGAAGGGGACGGGGCGCCTCACATCAATTTGTTGAGCTCGTTCTGGTAGATCGCGTCCGCGATCACGGTCAAGCCGAAGACGGACAGGATCAGGCCGACGATCGCCAGGTTCGGATTGACCACGTGGTTGTTCTGGACGAGCCAGGTCTGCAGGTCCGAGCCCATCTTGTACTCGTAGTAGACGTGGTACAGGCCGCAGCTGACGATGGTCAGCAGGAGCCACTTCAGAAAATCGTACTCGGGGCGGCCGAGCAGGGCGTTCATCGCCTGCATCTGACGGTAGTTCCAGTAGACGTTGTAGAAGCCGCAGGTGATGATGGAGAAGATGATGCCGGCGGCGATGTCGACGCGGTGCTCGCTGGACAGGGGTTTGTCGCTCATGCGTCCAGTATGCCGCCGCGGCGGCGGCGCGTCAAGGCCGCGCGGCGGGGGCGTGCGCGGCGCGGATCGCGGACCAGGCGGCTTCCGCGGTCTCCGCGTAGGTGAACAGCGACAGGTCGGCGTGCGAGATCAGGCCCATGTGGTCGAACTCGTCGAAGTCCAGGATCTTGTCCCAGTAGGCCTTCTCGCCGATCAGCACGATCGGCGTGCGCGGCATCTTGCCGGTCTGCATCAGCGTCAGGACCTCGAACAGCTCGTCCATCGTGCCGAAGCCGCCGGGGAAGTAGACCAGGCCCATCGCGCCGTGGCGCAGGGACATCTTGCGCGTGGAGAAGTTCTCGAAGGTGAACTCCAGGCCGGGCGTCGCGTACGGGTTCAGGCCCTGCTCGTGCGGGAGCTTGATGTTGAAGCCGACGCTGGGGCCGCCGGCCTCGAACGCGCCGCGGTTGCCGGCCTCCATGATGCCGGGGCCGCCGCCGGTGACGACCGCGACCTTGCCGCCGCCCTCGCGCGCGACGATCGCGCCCAGGTCGCGCGCGACCTGGTACCACTTCGACATCTTCAGCGCCTCGCGCGCCGCGGCCAGCGCCTTGCGGCCGGCGGGCGTCTTCGGGCGGCGGCCGTGCTCGGCGAAGACCGCGTCGAGCGCCGCGCGCGCCTTCTCCGGCGACGGGATGCGGGCCGAGCCGTACATCGTGACCGTGGCCTGGATGCCCTTGGCCTGCAGCAGGCGGGAGGGCTCGTTGATCTCGCGCGTGACCACGTCCATGTCCGGCAGGCGGGCCAGGTTCAGAGCGGACGGGACGAAGCTCGCGGCCAGGGCGGGCGCGGCCGGCGCGGAGGAGGCGCGGCGCGGGCCGAAGGGCGTCTCGCCGGAGAGGCGGAAGGCGCCGTCGGCGGCGGGCGCGTAGACCTGCGCCGACTCGCCGGCGAACACGACGACGCGGGAGAAGCCGACCTCGGCGGACTCGCGGACGACCTTCGCGATCTCGCTCTCGATGCGCGCGGGCTCGGCGCCCGTGCGGCCGACCAGGTCGAGGATCGCGGCGCCGCGGCCCAGGCCGTGGCGGCGCGCGTGCGCGGCGAGCTGATGGTTCGCGTGCGCCAGCTGGACCGAGACCTGGTCGGTGCCGTGCACGCTCTTCATCTCGGAGACGACCCCGGCGACGACGAGGTCCGGGGTCGCCCCCTCCTCGCGGACCAGCACCTGCAGGTCCTTGGTGTAGGCCTGGATCTTGCGGATCGTCGCGACCTCGTGCGCCTGCAGCTCGGGCATCTTGTCCAGGTTCTCGGGCCGGCGCGAGAGGTCGATGCCGGTGAAGGTGCCGCCGCGCGCGTCGTGATAGACCAGAGCGTCGAACGGCGTCATCGAGCCCAGGCGGACGCGCAGCTCGTCGTGCATCTCGGCGGAGTTCTGCAGGCGCGGGATCAGGCGGTCGACGTCGCGCGGCGTGCGCACCGGCTCCACGTCCACCTTGGTCACGCCCGCGGGGATCGAGGGAGCGGCGCCGGCGGACAGGGTCGGCTCGCCGTCGGCCGGGGCCGCGCCGTCGAAGGTGCGCGCGGCCCCTTCGGGGTCGCGGCCCATCAGGCGGGCCAGGTCCTTGAGGCTGTGGTAGACCGGCTTCGCGGACGGCGCGCGCGAGCCGTCGCCGATGGAGGCGGCGCGCGAGCCCGTCAGCGGCGCCGCGGCGGCGGCCGACAGCGCCGGAGCCGCGGAAGGGACCGCGGCGGCGGCCGGGGCGATCGCCGAAGGCGGCAGGGGGCGACCGCGCGGACCTGGGCGGACGCCGGGGCCGAGGCGGTCAGGGCGAGAAGGACGCCGAGTGAAAGTCTCATCACGCTCCTACTAATGTAGGAGACCGGGACGCCCGGCGCGTGGGCCCTTGGGGAAGCCCTGGGACGGCAAAGGTCCTAAGTGACCGGAATGACCTTGACGCGGGCGTCCTTCGAACTTACAATAATAAGCGATGGCACACATTCTCGTCGTCGACGACGATCCCGACCTGCTCATCCTTCTGGAGGCCCACTACGGGGTCCGCGGCCATCTGGTCTCGGTCGCCACCAGCTGCGAGGCCGCGCTGGAGACCGCGTCCAAGCAGAAGCCCGACATCGTCCTGCTCGACTTCTGCCTGCCCAAGATGGACGGCGCGCGCTTCATCGAGATCATGCGCGCGGACCCGCTGACGAAGGACGTGCCCGTGATCGTGATGACGGCGGCCTCGTCGTCGTGGGTCGCGTCGCGCCTGCCCAAGGACCCGAAGCTGCGGCTGATCGACAAGCCGTTCGACTTCGCCCAGCTCGACCCGCTGATCGACGCCGCCCTCGCGACCTCGACCGGCTCCTAGCTCAGCCCAGCTGCCCCCGGAAGGCCGCCTTCACCTCGGCCAGGCGCGCCTCCAGCTTGCGCGCGTCGTCCGAGAGCCCCAGACGCTTGGCCAGCCCGATCGCGTCGGCGAACAGGTCCTTGGCGTCGGCGTAGGCGCCGGTCGCGCCGCGCGCCTCGTACATCGCCTCGACCGCGCGCTCGGCGCGGGCGGCGACCGTCTCCAGCTCGACCAGCGCGACCTTGCGCGCGGACTCGAGCTTCGCGCCGAACCGGTCCACTTCTTCCTGCAGGTCGAGGCGACGGGCCACGGCGGCCGCCTCCGGCAGGAGGTCGCACAGCCGGGCGAACGCGGTCGGCACGTGGCCCTCGCTCAGGGCCGGCCAGACCTTCTCGATCTCCGCGTTGAGGACGGAGAGGCGGCGGGCGTCCTCGTCCCGGTCGCGGGGGCGGTCGTCCATGCGGCCCATCATAGCATGGCGGGTGGACGCATATTAAAGGAATTTGATACGCTGTCTCCGTCGCCCCGCAAATTCCCCGACGAGAGGTGCCCCTCGAATGGCTTTCTTCATCGGACGCGACCGTGAGGCCCGCAGGGCCTACGGATTCGACGAGATCGCGCTGGTCCCCGGCGACGTGACCGTCAACCCCGACGAGGTCGACACGACCTTGCACATCGGGGACGTGAAGCTCGAGATCCCCTTCCTGGCGTCCGCCATGGACGGCGTCGTCGACATGGAGTTCGCGGTCGCCATGGGCAAGCTGGGCGGCCTGGGCGTGCTGAACCTCGACGGCATCAACACCCGCTACGACAAGCCCCGCGAGGTCGTCAGCCAGATCGCCGGCGCCACCCCCGAGGAGGCGACGCGCCTGGTGCAGGACCTGTACCGCCCCGCGGTGAAGGAAGAGCTGATCGCCGAGCGGATCAAGCAGATCAAGAAGGCCAAGGTCCCCTGCGCCGTCTCCACCATCCCGCAGAACGCCGAGAAGTACGGCAAGATCGCGATGGAAGCCGGCGCCGACCTGTTCGTGGTGCAGTCCACCGTCACCACGGTCCGCCACAAGGCCACCAAGTACAAGCCCTTCGAGATCGCGGCCTTCTGCAAGAAGATGAAGATGCCCGTCGTCGTCGGCAACTGCGTGACCTACTCGGTCGCGACCGAGCTGATGGACGCCGGCGTGTCCGGCCTGCTCGTCGGCGTCGGCCCCGGCGCGGCGTGCACCTCGCGCGGCGTGCTCGGCATCGGCGTCCCGCAGGTCACCGCGACGGTGGACTGCGCCGCCGCCCGCGACTACTTCTGGAAGCGCACCGGCCGCTACGTCCCGATCATCACCGACGGCGGCATGTCCACCGGCGGCGACATCTGCAAGGCCATCGCGGCCGGCTCCGACGGCGTCATGGTCGGCTCCGCGTTCGCCCGCGCCAAGGAAGCGCCCGGCCAGGGCTTCCACTGGGGCATGGCGACGCCGCACGCCAACCTGCCGCGCGGCACCCGCATCCAGGTCGGCATCACGGGCAGCCTCGAGGAGATCCTCTACGGCCCGTCCCGCCTGGACGACGGCTCGCAGAACCTGGTCGGCGCCCTGCGCACCTGCATGGGCACCGTCGGCGCGATGAACATCCGCGAGATGCAGACCACCGAGATCGTCATCGCCCCCGCGATCAAGACCGAGGGCAAGATCTTCCAGAAGGCCCAGCGCATCGGGATGGGGAAGTAAGACCATGCTCGCGACCCGGGAAGCCGAGAAGATCCTCATCCTCGACTTCGGGAGCCAGTACACGCAGTTGATCGCGCGGCGCTTGCGCGAGTTGGAGGTGTACTGCGAGATCCTCCCCTTCAAGGCGTCGCGAGAGCAGATCGAGCAGGCCCGCCCGGCAGGCATCATCCTGTCGGGCGGGCCGGACTCGGTCCACCGCGCGGGCTCCCCCCGCCCGGACCCCTTCGTCTTCGAGGCGGGCGTGCCCGTCCTCGGCATCTGCTACGGCATGCAGCTGCTCGTCGCCCTGCACGGCGGAAAGGTCGCGCCCGCGCACAAGCGCGAGTACGGGCATGCCGATCTCGAGGTCCTCGCCGACAGTCCTCTTTTCGCGGACCTGCCCAAGCGCCTGCAGGTCTGGATGAGCCACGGCGACGGCGCCTCGCGCCTCGACAACGGCTTCCGCGTCATCGCGCGCACTGCCACCGCCCCGTTCGCCGCCATCTCCGACGAGGCCAAGGCCTGGTACGGCGTGCAGTTCCACCCCGAGGTGGTCCACACCCCGCTGGGCGCCAAGCTGCTCGAGAACTTCGCGCGCCGCATCTGCGCGTTCGACAAGCGCTGGACCATGTCCAGCCTGCTCGACACCCAGATCGCCGCCATCCGCGCCCAGGTCGGCGCCCAGGGCAAGGTCGTCTGCGCGCTGTCCGGCGGCGTGGACTCCTCCGTGGCCGCGGCGCTCATCTCCCGCGCCATCGGCCCGCGCCTGCATTGCATCTACGTCGACACCGGCCTCACCCGCCACGGCGACCTGGAGCGCGCGCAGAAGGTCCTCGGCCGCGAGCTCAAGCTCAACCTGAAGGTCGTCGACGCCTCCAAGCTCTTCCTGGGCCGCCTCAAGGGCGTGTCCGACCCCGAGAAGAAGCGCAAGATCATCGGCAAGAGCTTCATCGAGGTCTTCGACAAGGAAGCCAAGCGCATCAAGGGCGTCGAGTTCCTGGCCCAGGGCACGCTGTACCCCGACGTGATCGAGTCCGTGTCCGTGCACGGCCCGTCCGTGGTCATCAAGAGCCACCACAACGTCGGCGGCCTGCCCAAGAAGATGAAGCTGAAGCTCGTCGAGCCCCTGCGCATGCTCTTCAAGGACGAGGTGCGCCGGCTCGGGCGTGAGATGGGCATCTCGCAGGAGCTGCTCGGCGCGCACCCGTTCCCCGGCCCCGGACTGGCCATCCGCGTCCTCGGCGCCGTCACGCCCGAGCTGCTCGAGACGCTCAAGGACGCCGACCTCATCCTGCGCGAGGAGCTGAAGGCCTCGGGCTGGTACGACAAGGTCTGGCAGGCGTTCGTCGTCATCCTCCCGTCGGTCCGTTCCGTCGGCGTGATGGGCGACGAGCGCACCTACGAGAACACCGTGGTCCTGCGCTCCGTGGACAGCCGCGACGGCATGACCGCCGACTGGTCCCGCCTGCCGCACGACCTGCTCGCCAAGATCTCGAGCCGCATCGTCTCCGAAGTGAAGGGCGTCAACCGCGTCGCCTACGACGTGAGCTCCAAGCCCCCGGCCACCATCGAATGGGAGTGACCGCCTTGCCCCCCGCCTCCGTCGACATCGCCGGCCTGCCGCTGCTGCGCCGCGGCAAGGTCCGCGACGTGTACGACCTCGGCAACAAGCTCCTCATCGTCGCGTCCGACCGCCTGTCGGCGTTCGACGTGATCCTGCCGACGCCGATCACCGGCAAGGGCAAGATCCTCACCACCGCAGCGTTGTTCTGGTTCGACCTGACCAAGGACGTGGTGAAGAACCACCTCATCACCGCCGACTTCGACGCGATCTCGAAGGCGATGCCGAAGGGCGTGACGCTCGACAGATCCCGGCTCGACGGCCGCATGATGCTGGTCCACAAGGCCAAGCGCATCGATGTGGAATGCGTGGCGCGCGCCTATCTCGCGGGTTCGGGCTGGAAGGAATACAAAGGCACCGGGATCGTGGGCGGGCATGTCCTGCCGAAGGGTTTGGTCGAGGCATCGAAGCTTCCCGAGCCCATCTTCACCCCGGCCACCAAGGCCGATGAAGGCCACGACGAGAACATCACCCGTGAACAACTCGCCTCACAGGTGGGCTCGAGTCTTTCGTCCCAGTTGGAATCGCTCACGCTCGCCGTTTTCAAGCGCGCGTCCGAGCACCTCGATGCTCGTGGGCTGATTTTGGCCGACACGAAGTTCGAGTTCGGCTACATCGACGGCGAGCTCCGCCTCATCGACGAGATCCTCACCCCCGATTCCTCCCGCGTCTGGGTCAAGTCCGACTGGAAGCCCGGCAAGACCCCCGACGGCTTCGACAAGCAGTTCGTGCGCGATTGGCTGGAGCGCTCCGGCTGGGACAAGAAGGCCCCCGGCCCGGCGCTCCCCCCCGAGGTCGTCGAGGGCACGCTCGCGCGCTACCGCGACTTCCTGAAGAAGGTGACCCAGTGAGCGTTCGAGTCCAGCCCAGCCACACCCATCTGATCGAAGTCCGCCTGCGCCCCGAGCACGCGGACGCGGAAGGCGCCTCCGCGCTCGCCCTGCTCCACGCGCAGGGCCTGAACTCCCTGCGCGAGGCCCGCGTCTCGCGCGTGTACGAGGTGAAGGGGCCGATCTCCGCCAACCAGGTCCTGCAGGCCGCCAAGGACCTGCTGTGCGACCCGGTCACGCAGGAGCACCGCGCGATCGCCCCGACGCCCGCGCCGATGAACGGCATGAACTTCTGGCGCGTCGAGGTCTGGCTGAAGCCGACCGTCACCGACCCCGTCGGCGAGACCGTCCGCGACGCGATCGCCGACATGGGCCTGCCGCGCCCGGACGCGGTGCGCTGCGCCCTCGTCTACCGCCTGTCCGGCCGCTCGAACAAGCCCTCGCTCGAGAAGGCCGTCGCGAAGTGCCTCGCCAACCCCTTGATCCACCGCGCCGTCGTGACGGAGGCCCACCCTTGAACGCGCCCGCCGTGAACACCGCGCCCGTCGCGGCGTCCGAACCGCTGACCATCCTGGGCAAGTCCCCCAAGGAGCTGAGAGCCCTCGGCGACGCGCGCCACCTCTCGCTCAACGACGCCGAGTGGGCCGCCATCTCGGCGCACTTCAAGGGCCTCAAGCGCGAGCCGACGCTCGCCGAGGTCGAGACCATCGCGCAGACCTGGTCCGAGCACTGCAAGCACAAGACCTTCACCAGCCCGATACGGCTGACCGAGGGCAAGAAGACCCGGACCATCAAGAACCTCTTCCAAGAGACCATCGTCGCCGCGACCGAGGCCGTCAAGAAGCCGTGGTGCCTGTCCGTGTTCGAGGACAACGCCGGCGTCGTCGCCTTCGGCAAGAAGTGGGCGCTCGCGTTCAAGGCCGAGACCCACAACCATCCCTCCGCGCTCGAGCCCTACGGCGGCGCCGAGACCGGCGTCGGCGGCGTGGTCCGCGACGTGCTCGGCTGCGGCCTGGGCGCCAAGCCCGTGCTCAACACCGACGTGTTCTGCTTCGGCCGCCCGGACTACAAGGGCGCGCTGCCCGAGGGCGCGCACCATCCGAGCCGCACGATGCGCGGCGTCGTCGCCGGCGTGCGCGACTACGGCAACCGCATGGGAATCCCGACCGCGGGCGGCGGCATCTGGTTCGACGACGACTACCGCCTGAACCCGCTCGTCTTCTGCGGCACCGTCGGCCTGATCCCGCAGTGGGCGGTGGACAAGGAAGTGAAGCCCGGCGACCTGATCGTCGCCGTCGGCGGCCGCACCGGCCGCGACGGCCTGCACGGCGCCACCTTCTCGTCGGCCAACCTCGGCGCGGACGCGCCGACCTCCGCGGTCCAGATCGGCCACGCGATCGCGGAGAAGCGCGTCCTCGACGCGCTGCTGCGCGCGCGCGAGCGCCGGCTGTACCGCTCGGTCACCGACTGCGGCGCCGGCGGCTTCTCGTCGGCGATCGGCGAGCTGGGCGCGGCCTGCGGCGCGCGCGTCAGCCTGGAGAACGCCCCGCTGAAGGTCGCCGACCTGGACGCCTGGGAGATCTGGCTGTCCGAGTCGCAGGAGCGCATGGTCCTGGCCGTGCCCCCGAAGAACCTCAAGGCCCTGGAGGCCGTTTTCTCGGCGGAAGGCTGCGAGCTGGCCGTCCTGGGCGAGTTCACCAAGACCGGCCGCCTGGTCGTCGAGCACCACGACCAGCCCGTCGTGGACCTGGACATGAAGTTCCTGCACAAGGGCCTGCCGCGCGTGGAGCGCGAGGCCGTGTGGAACGCGCCCGCCTCCACCAAGCCGGCCGGCGGCGTCGAGAAGAAGGCCGCGCTCGTCCTGCGCGAGGCCGTCGCGAACCTGAACGTGTGCTCGCGCGAGTGGGTGATCCGCCAGTACGACCACGAGGTCCAGGGCGGCACCGTCATCAAGCCGCTGCAGGGCGTGCGCCACGACGGCCCCGGCGACGCCTGCGTGATCTGGCCGCAGGCCGCGACCGGCGACATGGACGACCACATGGGCTTCTCGGTCGCGCACGGGCTCAACCCCGACTACGGCCGCCTGGACCCCTACTGGATGGCGATGGCCGTCGTCGACGAGGCCCTGCGCAACCTGACCTGCGTCGGCGCCGACCCGGCGCGCGCGGCCCTGCTCGACAACTTCTGCTGGGCCAGCCCGAACGACCCGAAGCAGCTCGGCGCGCTGGTGCGCGCGGCCGAGGGCTGCCGCGACGCCGCGAAGGGCTTCGGCGCGCCGTTCATCTCCGGCAAGGACTCGCTGTACAACCAGTCGAAGGACGAGAAGGGCAAGGAGCTCCCGATCCCGGGCACGCTCCTCATCTCGGCCATCGCGCCGGTCCCCGACACGCGCAAGGCCGTCACGATGGACTTCAAGGGCCCGGGCAACGCGCTGTATCTGATCGGCCGCACGAACGACGAGCTCGGCGGCTCGCTGTACCACAAGATCCTGGGCCGGACCGGCGGCGAGGTGCCGAAGGTCTCCCCCGCCTGCGCGCTCGACGGCTTCAAGTCCCTGCACGCGGCCATCAACCGCGGCGTGGTCCTGTCCGCGCACGACCTGTCCGAAGGCGGCCTGGCCGTCGCCGCCGCCGAGATGGGCTTCTCCGGCGAGTTCGGGTGCCTGCTGGACCTCGACGAGGTCACGCGCGACCCGCGTATTTATTCAAACGAAACTCTGTTGTTCAGCGAGTCGCCCAGCCGCATCCTGGTCGAGGTCGCGCCGGAGAACGAGAGCGCGTTCCTGCGCCACTTCGGCAAGGGCGCCAAGTGCTCGGCGGTGCGCCGCGTCGGCCAGACCACCGCGAACCCGATCCTGAAGGTCGTCGGCCTGGACGGCTCGGTCGTCATGGAGGAGTCCCTGAAGGAGCTCAAGGAAGCGTGGCAGAAGCCCCTGCCCGAGGCGCTCGGATGAAGAAGCCCAAGATCCTCGTCCTGCGCGCCGCCGGCACCAACTGCGAGCTGGAGACCGCCAACGCCTTCAAGGCCGTCGGCGGCGAGCCCGAGCTCGTCCACATCGCCGAGATCAAGGCCGGCAAGAAGCGCCTGATGGACTACGCGATCCTGGCGATCCCCGGCGGCTTCTCGTACGGAGACGACGTGGGCGCCGGCAAGGTGCTCGCCAACCAGGTCCGCCACACGCTGACCGACCTGCGCCAGTTCGTGCGCCTGGGCCGCCCGGTCATCGGCATCTGCAACGGCTTCCAGGTGCTGGTCAAGGCGGGCGTCCTCCCGCACTCCAACGCCTGCGACCAGACCGCGTCCTTCACCTTCAACGACTCCGGCAAGTTCGAGGCGCGCTGGGTCCACCTGCGCCTGAACACGCAGAGCTCCTGCCTGTTCTTCAAGGGCCTGCCCGAGATGATCGAGCTGCCCGTCGCGCACGGCGAGGGGAAGCTCGTGCTCAAGTCCCCGCGCCACCTGGAAGACCTGAAGAAGAACAAGTCGATCGCCCTCCAGTACGTGACCGAGGACGGCAAGCTGATGGGCTACCCGCACAACCCCAACGGCTCCATCTTCAACATCGCGGGCCTCACCAACCCCGAGGGCAACGTGCTCGGCCTGATGCCGCACCCCGAGCGCTTCGTCGCCTCCCACCAGCACCCGAACTGGACCCGCCAGACCTACCGCAAGCAGGCGGTCGGCCTGGAGATGTTCAAGAACGCCGTCGAGCACTGCCGCTAGGCGCGGCTCAGTCGCGCGGCGGCTGGGCGTCGAAGGCGGGCGCGGGCGCGACGGTCATGCCGGAGGCCGCGCCGCGGACGACGCGCTCGGCCCCCTCGGCCCAGTTGTAGATGAACGCCCAGTGCAGGGCCGCCCCGACGATCACCATGATGTGGAACAGCTCGTGGGGCCCGAACACTCCGTTCATCAGCGTCGGCGCCTCCAGGTAGTCGATCACCGCGCCCACGGTGTAGGCGACGCCGCCCAGGTACAGCAGCGTGG
Organism: Elusimicrobiota bacterium; assembly: GCA_016194625.1. The sequence continues at coordinate 13,822 of JACQBB010000379.1, forward strand.
TCTCGCTCCAGCCGTAGTCGGAGGCGATGTGGAAGAAGGTGACCACGCCGACCATCCCGAGCCCCACGTACATCGACACCACGGCCAGGTAGGGCAGGCGCGTGAAGTACAGCTCGATGACGGTGAGGAAGGTCAGCGCCAGGCCCCAGAAGATGGCCGTCAGGCTCCAGCGCCAGTGGCCCTTCAGCAGGAGGAAGTGGATCGGAGTCGCCGAGCCCGCGATCACCAGCCAGATCGCCGCGTAGTCGAGCCGGCGGAACAGCTCGCGCCACGGTCCGCTGTCCAGGCCGTGATAGACGCCGCTCATCGTGAACATGATCAGCAGCGACGCGCTGAACACGAACAGGCTCAGGCTGCGCATCGTGTCGCCGCGGCCCTTCTTAAGCAAGGCCCAGGTGGCGGCGGGCACGGCCGCGGCCGCGGCCAGGTGGGTGAGGCTGGAGACCGGGTCGTGCAGGCCGAGGAACGGGATGAGCCGCGTCTTCATCGTAAGCGTCCTTGCCCTCCCATCATACCCCCGGTCCCGTCGGGAATCAAGGACCCCGGTCAAAATCACGCTCACCGACGATGGCGAACGGCATTCTGACTTATCCACAGGAAAATCGCGCGATTTTTCTGTGGATAAATGAATGAAGCAGGTGACGCTTGTTTTTATACTGCTGTGGAGCTAACCTGAGCGGATGGCGGACGACAATCTCATCTTCACGAGGCGTCGATGTCCGTTCCCCATCGGAAGGTCCAATCCCGAACCCTCCGCACCGGAGCGGAGACTTCCCGTGACGGCGAAATTCCGCTCAGCCGTGCTCGTCGTAGCCCTCGTCGGCGGCACCGCATTCTCCTCATCGTGCCGGAAACCGGCGGCCCGACCCGACGCCAAGCCCGCCGACCTTCCGATACCGACCGCGGGCGGTAAGACTCCGACTCCGGACCCGGACGCGGAACTGAAGCGTCTCATCGAGAAGAAATACGCGGCGGATCCGGCCGAGCGCGACGCGATGCTGCGAGACGTCGACAAAATGGGAGCGCTCGATGCCGTGGAGCGGACGCTCGCGGACAAATACAGGCGGACGATGATCGTTCCGGCGCCGGCGGACTTCAGGCCGGAGGCCGTGGGCCGCAAGGTCCGCCTTAGGCTCGTCCTCGAAAGCGCGAGGATCAAGAGGGGCACGCGGCCGCGTTTCCGCCTCGAGATGATGAACGTGGGCAGGGAAGCTCTCGATTACCACGAGGATATGCCGGGGTTGTTCGTCGCAGGCGCGGAGCTGGCCGACTCCGACGTCATGACGTTCTTCATCACGGACCCGCATGGGAAGCGGGTGAGGGTGATCGGTGGGCGCGCCCTCGACAGGCAGGATCCGCCCGGCCGGTCGGATCGCCTGGAACCCGCGCCCGCGGGCATGTCGCCGGAACAAGAGCGGAGGTGGTTCACCGAGACCGCCGCGATGTCCGAGGCGAGCATGCACTTCACGGTCCGGCTCATGCCGGGCGAGATCCTTCACAATCTTGGCGATCCTGATTCGCCCCGCGAGAATTTCAGGACCCTGAGGACTCAACACGATTTCTTCAAGGAGCCCGGGACCTATCGGCTCGCGGTCGTGCTGGACGACCGGCCCACTCCCCTGACCAAGACGTTCATCAAAGCAGCCCTCGAATCCGGGAGCACGCTCGACGAAATCCAGAGAGATCAGGCGAAGCAGGCGGCCGATGCGCTGGGCCCATTGTCATCGAACGCCGCGACCTACGAGCTCGTTCCTTGACGCACCTCTCTAGCGGACGCGGCGAGCCCGGCTCCAAGGCGCTCATCCGATTCCGCTAGAATAGAGCCGTGGCGAGGTTGAGCGTGGTCGTCCTCCGGTCGGGCATGGTCCTGGTCGGACGCCGCGCGCCCGGCCAGCCGCACGCGGGCC
>JACQBB010000380.1 GCA_016194625.1 Elusimicrobiota bacterium
CCCGACACCGTGAAGCGCGACCCGGCTTAGCGGGCGGGCGCGGCGGCGACGGCGTCGTAGCGGCGCTCGACGGCCTCGACGAAGCGGCGCTTCTCGGCGAACGAGCCGTGGAAGAACGCGCCCTTGAAGCCGGCGACGATCAGGCGCTTGAGCTCCGCGCGGGTGACCTTGGCGCCCTCGACGATCAGCCCGACCTCGCGGCTCACCGTGGTGTTGGACACCAGGCGGTTGTCGGTGCAGACCGAGACCGACAGGCCGTAGTCGATCATCTTGCGGATCGGGTGGGCGGCGATGGACTTCAGCGACGGGATGGTCTGCAGGTTGCTGGTCACGCAGACCTCGACGCCGATGCGCTGAGAGGCCATGTAGTTGGCCAGGTCCTCGACGTAGCGCTTGCGGTCCTCGATCTTCGGGTCGGCGATCATCTCCTGCGCGAACAGGAAGGTGCCGTGGCCGATGCGGTTGGCGTGGCACTGCGTGATGGCCTGCCAGATGGACTCGGGGCCGTAGGCCTCGCCGGCGTGGACGGTCTTGCGGATGAAGTGGTTGTGCGCGTACTGGTAGGCGGCCCAGTGGTCGGCCGGCGGGAAGCCCGCCTCCTCGCCCGCCAGGTCGAAGCCGACGACCGGCAGGCCCTCTCCGGCCAGCTCGACGCCCGCGCGCGCCAGCTCGAGCGACGCCGCCGCGAAGACCTCGTCCTTCGGCGCGTGCTCCATCAGGCGCAGCATGTCGGCGAAGTACGGCGACATGCCTTTTTTAAAGCGGCGCATCGCGCACAGGATCATCCCGTAGTGGAACGGCACGTCCTCGCCGGACTTCACGGCCTTGGAGGCGTTGTGGGCCTTGGCGCCCGCCGCCAGGCCCGCCGCGACGGCGCGCACCACGTCGCGCACGCCGACCGTCGGCGAGACGTGCAGCTGCGGCGCGAAGCGCACCTCGATGTAGCGCACGCCCTCGGCCGCGTTGTCCTCGACCAGCTCCTGCGCGACGCGCGTCAGGTTGTCCAGGTCGGTGAGCACCGCGCAGGTGTACATGAAGCCGTGCAGGTACTCGGGCAGGTCCTTGTAGGAGTCCTTGAACACGAGCTTGCGCAGGCCGGCTTCGGAATAAGAGGGGAGCTTCACCTTCATCTCGCGGGCGAGCTCGATCAGCGTCTTGAGCCGCAGCGAGCCGTCGAGATGGAGGTGCAGGTCGGACTTCGGGATGGCGCGGATGAACTCGGGGGAGATGCGGTCTTTCATGCGCGCCAGGATATCATTTCCGTATGCTAGGATGGCGGCGTGAAGAGGTCTTCCAGGAGGCGGCGATGAACAGGTTTTTGACGGCGGCGGCGATGGTCGTTCCGGGCGCGGCGGGCGCCTGCGAGATGGGCATGCAGGGCATGCGGCACGGCGCGGGCGGCGGCTGCATGCTGTCCGGCGGCGGGCACGTCTCCTCGGTCCTGATGGCCGCGACCGCGGCCCTCGGCTACTGGGTGCTGCGCCAGTCCGCCAAGGACGACGGCGCGACGAAGCGGGCGGGCCAGGCCGTCGGCTGGGTCTTGGCCGTCGTGGGCCTGGGCGGATTCCTGTGCGGCTCGCTGAGCCACGCGCGCCGGATGGCCGGCGGCTCGTCGGGCTGTCCGATGCCGGCCGCGGGCGGCGGACCCGCGGGCATGGACGGGATGCGGATGCCTCCCGGCCACCCGCCGATCGGCGGCATGACCGCCGAGCCTCCCGCGGCCCCGAAGCCGGATAAGAAGGGCAAGTAGCCCGGCGCCGGCGCGGGAGCCTTCGCTCAGACCTGGCCGCGACGGACCGACCAGACGAAGCCGTCGTACCAGAAGTGCAGCAGGCTGACGACGAGGGTGACGCTGAGGGCCAGGTCGGAGACCTCGCCGAGCGCGCTGCCGAGCGCGCCGTAGGCGAACGCGACGCCGACCATCGCGCCGAGCGCGGGCAGGCCCTCGCGCGCGCGCAGCACGCGGGAGACCGTCGCGCCCTCGTAGCGCCAGACCAGCGCGAAGTACTGCCAGGCGTGGAAGAAGTTCATGATGAACAGGCCCATGCCCAGCGGGTTGAAGCCCCACGCCCAGATCGAGCAGACGGCCGTCGAGAGGAGGAGGGCGACCTTGCGCGCGTCCACGCGATAGCCCTCGGAGGCGAGGTAGGCGTAGTAGACCGCGTAGCAGGCCAGGAACGGCACGCCGAGCGCGAGCAAGAGCAGGCGCAGGCGGCCCTGCAGAGCGAGGATCTTGGGCGGCAGGGCGCCGAAGGAGAGCAGTCCGACGGCCGAGAACTCGTAGAACGCCGACGCGTGGTAGACGAGCAGCGCCCCGCCCAGGATGGGGCCGATGTACAGGAAATGGTTGAGGAGGAGGTCCATCGTCCGTCCGGGCTCGGCGCCATTGCCGGCCTTCGCGTCGAAGATGCGGCCGATGCCGAAGGTCTGCAGGCTGGAGTGGTACGCGTCCCACCAGACGGCCAGCGCCGCCCCGGCCGCGCGCGCGACCGGAGACGCCGCGAACAGCGCGAGGAGGACCGGCGGCACGACCCAGAAGCGCACCGGGTGGAGCCTGCGGATCTCGGGGTTGCCGTGGCTGCGGAAGAAGACCAGCGACAGGTGCGCGAAGATGAAGCAGGCGACGAAGCCGTCGGCGAGCGAGCCCGAGCGGCCGAACGCGCTCAGCTTCCAGGTCGACAGCGGCGTCAGGCCGACGAGCAGGCCGAGCGCGAGCGCCCACAGCGGGGCCAGCGCCAGGTCGCGCCAGTCCTCGACGGGGCCGAGGACCCAGTTCACGCCGCGGGGGCGGACGGCCGGGCGTAGGTGAAGATCCCGCGGTCCTCGCGCGCGTAGCCGTGCGCGGCCAGGATCTCGTCGAGGCCGCGGCTCTCGGCGTCGGAGTCGCGCTCCAGCGCGATCAGCGGGCGGAAGCGCTTCAGCGTGTCGGACGCGCCGCGCAGGGCCTCGGGGACGACGCCCTCGATGTCGACCTTGAGGAAGTCCACGCGCGCCAGGCCCTTCTCCTTCACCAGCGCGTCCACCGTGGTCAGGCGGACCGGGAGGGACTTGCCCGAGCCGCGCACGAGCGAGTGGTTGATGCCGCGCTCGTGGACGAACAGCGCGACCTCGCCCTCATGGTCGCCGGCGGCGGCGTTCACGCAGTCGAGGTTCTTCAGGCCGTTGCGCTCCGCGTTGCCCTTCAGGCGCGCGAAGTTGTCGGGGTGCGGCTCGACGGCGACGACGCGGCCCTCGGGGCCGACGCGCTTGGCCGCGCGCGCGGCGAACACGCCCAGGTTCGCGCCCAGGTCCACCACGACCATGCCGGGCTTCAGCGCGAAGCCTTCGGCGCGCTCGTAGTCCTCCTCGCCGACGATCGAGTACAGCGGGTCGAACGCGGTGTGCAGGTCGAGGTCGAGCGTCAGGCCGTCGGGCGTCTCCACCTCGACGGGCGCGTCGGACAGGCCCCAGGCCTTCAGCAGGTTCAGCGCGCGCAGGTGACGGTCGCCCCAGCGCAGCAGCGTGAACAGCGCGTAGTAGACCGTCAGGTAGCCGAGGCGCGCGGCGCGGTCGCCGCGCAGGCGCGCGTGGAACGCGTAGTTCGAGCGGATGTTCGCGACGGCTTCGGCCAGGGCCACGCCGGAATCTTAGGAAATCCGGGCGGCGGCCGCGTCGAGACGCGAGGCGAGCGCGGGCGCGAGCGGCGCGGCGTCGCGGTCCTGATAGAAAAGGGAGAACAGCGCGTACGAGCCCCACGACAGGACGAGCGTGCCCGTCGTCAGCAGGAAGTAGAAGCGCTGGTAGCCGAAGCTCGCGAACAGGCCGAACTGCATCGTCAGGCTGGTCAGCTGGTAGAAATGCATCATCGTGTTGTGGCTGATGACGCCGGCGCGGCGCATCTTGTTGATCGCCGGGATCAGCGGTCCGCCGGAGATCATGCCCTGGATGATGTTGAGGAAGATGAGGCCCATGCCCTTCCAGGTGTAGACGAGCGGGTTCATGCCCAGGGGGCCGAGCACCAGGCGGTTCAGGAACTCGAAGAAGCACAGCTGGAAGTAGACGAAGGAGAAGTCGCCGATGCAGGCGGGGCCGACGCGGAGCATCCCGGTCATGCGGCCGAGGAACTTCATGTAGGTCTGGCCGAACACGGTGAACACCGTGTCCTGGAGCTGGTAC
>JACQBB010000002.1 GCA_016194625.1 Elusimicrobiota bacterium
CTGTTCTACCCGCTCCACTGCGCGCTCAAGGACGAGGACGTGATGGACCTGATCTCGCCGCTGAAGGACGTCGAGGGCCTGCACTCGGCGAACCTGGGCTACCTGGTCAAGTACAAGCGCTTCCTCGACGAGGCGCGCGGCATCAAGTGCGTGGTGCCGGCCACGGCGAAGGCGGTCGTGAAGGTCCTGCAGGCGCACCCGGAGATCCCGCTGGAAGGCCGCTTCGCGGTCGTCGTCAACAACTCGATGCGCGTGGGCAAGCCGCTGGGGCTGATGCTCGAGAACCTGGGCGCGACGGTGGTGAAGTGCTACGACAAGACGCCGCGCGCGACGCTCGAGGAGTCCGTGCGCCGGGCGGACATCGTCGTCACCGCGGTGCCCGACCCGTCGTTCAAGCTGGACTCGTCGTGGGTGAAGCCGGGCGCGGCCGTCATCGACATCGCCTATCAGGGCAACATCGACGCGGAGGCGCTGAAGGGCCGCGCGGGCTGGGTCACGGCGCCGGACAACCGCATCGGCTCGATGACGCGCGCGATGACCTTCGTGAACCTGGTCTACTGCGCGAAGAACGCGCCCCTGCGCCGGAGCGCGCGTGTCCCCGTCCTGGGCTGACCTCGCCCTCGTCTACTGCGCGGCCGTCTGGGGCGCGACCTTCTTCATGGTCAAGGACGCGCTCGCGGGGGTGGACCCCGTCGCGATGGTCGCCCACCGCTTCCTGTTGTCGGCGTTCCTGCTCGCCCCGTTCGCGCTGACGCGGCCGTCCCGCGGGCGCCACCTGAAGGAGAGCTTCCTCCTCGCCGTGTTCCTGTTCCTGCTCTACGTTTCCCAGACGGTGGGCTTGGGCTACACCTCCGCGTCGAACTCGGGCTTCATCACCGGCCTGTTCGTCCTCTTCGTCCCGCTGTTCCTGCTCGTCTTCCTCGGCCAGCCGCCGACGAAGGTCCAGTGGGCGTCGTCGGCGCTGGCGCTCGGCGGCCTGTGGCTGCTCACGGGCGGCGTGCGCTCGGCCAACTTCGGCGACGCGATCACGCTCGTCGCCGCGGCCACCTACGCGGCGCACCTGCTCGCGACCGACAAGTTCGTGCGCGCCGACGCCGACGCGCTCGTCCTGGCGTTCCACCAATTCTGGATGACGGGTCTGATGGCCGCGGCCTACGCCCTGCTGTCGGGACGCTCGTTCGCGTTCACGCCGCGCTCGGCGGGGACCATCGCGTTCCTGGCGACGGTGCCGACGCTGTCGGCGTTCTTCCTGCAGATGTGGGCGCAGAAGACGGTCCCGCCGGTGAAGGTCTCGCTGATCTTCTCGCTGGAGCCGGTGTTCGCCGCGCTGTTCGCCTGGACGCTCGGCGGCGAGGCCTTCGCGCCCGCGCGCGCGGCCGGCGGCGCGCTGATCGTCGCCGCGATGATGGCGGGCGAGCTGTCCAAGCTCGACCTGCTCAAGGGACGCCGGAAGGAAGTCCTGCCGTCCTAGGCGCGCCGGCGGCGGCGCCACTCGTAGACGAGCAGGGCGGCGCCGACGGACTCGGTGATCAGGATGAACGGGTTGCGGCCCGAGACCACGTGGTCGCGCCAGCCGTAGAACGGGTAGACCGGGAACTGCCAGCCGAGCAGGGGCCAGGCGAACGCCTTCGCCGAGAAGCCGGGGCCGCGCACGCACGCGTCGGTGAACACGTCCATGACGAGATGCGTGGCCATGCCCAGCGCGAGCGCGGTCAGCGCGCGCGAGCGGCGCGCGGCGCCCAGCGCGAACAGCGCGGCGGTCAGCAGGACCGTGTGGCCGAAGCTGCGCGTGCCGGCGATGATGCCCAGGTCCGCGCCGCGCTTGCCGGTCGCCCACGACAGGCCGTAGTACAGCGGCTTGTCGAGGAAGTCGGGCAGCAGGGTCCCGGCCAGCAGGGGCGCGAGCGGCGGCTCGCGGTCGACGAGGCGCGCGGCCTGCGCGCCGATGCCGGTGTGGCCGAGCCAGAACATCGGCGGCTCAGTCCAGGCCGAGCGCGTCGAACTTGTCGCGCAGGGCCTCCGCGTTCCGGAAGCGGATCGCGATCATGCCGAGCTTGGCGGCGGCGTCCACGTTCGGCTTGAGGTCGTCGACGAAGACGGTCTCCTCGGGCGCGGTGCCCGACAGCGCGAGCGCCTTGCGGTAGATCGCGGGGTCGGGCTTGCGCAGGCCGACCTCGTGCGACAGGATGGCGCCGCGCACCACGGAGGGGAACTCGTAGCGCTCCTTGATGAAGTCGATGTGGAGGGCGTTGGTGTTGGAGAGCAGGTAGGTCGGCACGGCCTTCGCGGTGCGCTTGAGCACGGCGTAGGAGCCGCGGTCCAGCGTGAAGTGGTCGCACCAGAGCATGCGGAACTGCGCGAAGGTGCCCTTGTAGCCGAGCTCGGTCTGGAAGATCCCGTACAGCGCGTCGCTCCCGACCTCGCCGCGCTCGATGCGCTCGCCGATGTCCGAGCTCCACAGGTAGCGCGCCAGCTTGAGCGGGTGGCGCTTGACCGCGCAGGCGACGCGCGCGATCACCTGGCGCGAGGAGAAGCGCAGGAGCACGTTGCCGATGTCGAAGAACACGGCGCGGACGGCGGGCTTGTCGGCGGGGGGCATGACGACGGGGATTATAGCGTTTCCGTCAATGCTTCACGAGGAACGGGATCACCAGCTCCAGCGCGATCAGCACGATGACGATCCATTCCAGGAACTCCAGGCGCGCCGACGACTGCGCGTCCTCGATCTTCGCGTAGATGCTCTCGAGCGTGCGCAGCTTGCGCAGGATGCTCTCGTCCCAGGCGTCCAGGTGATAGCGCTTGGCGACCTGCTCGTAGAGGCGGGCGAGGTACTGGTCGCCGAGCAGCTTGAGAGCGTTGTTGATGCCCTCGAACAGGACGGCGCTCTCGACCTGCAGCTGGCCGATCGCGCGCATCTCCTGGTCGCCGGCGGCGGGGAACATCGCGCTCTTCTGCGCGGAGCGGGTCAGCGCCTCGTAGCAGCGGTCGAGCGCGGCGTCGAGCTGGTGGTCCAGGTGCCGAAGCTCCAGCAGCTGGACCTGGCCGAACTCCAGCACCGCGCGCGTGTCCTCGGCGGCCTTGGCGAACACCAGCGCGGAGACCCAGTCCACCAGGGTCAGGTCGTCGGCGCCGTACGAGATGTCGCACAGCAGGGCGTCCTGCACTTCTTGATCCGAGCGCAGGTCGTCGTCGGCGCGCAGGACCTGGGCGACGAGGAGCTTGTTCTCGGCGAGCAGGCGGCGGTGCGCGTCGGGCCCGTCCATCTCGCGGACCTGGAAGATCACGTAGTCCTCGTAGAACGAGGAGATCTGCGGCCGGTTGACCGCGGTCGAGACGCCGCCGAGCAGCTCCTCGACCAGCCTCCGCGAGTCGGCGAGCAGCACGTCGTTGTCGTACAGCGCCTCGGACAGCTTCAGCAGGTCCGAGAACGGCCCCGCCAGCGGGATCTGGTAGGTCACGCATACCGCGCCGAAGTCGTAGAGCACGGTCTCCACCGCCGGCGAGGTCGCGAAGCCGCCGATGCGGTGCGGCTCGGACACCTGGGTGACGCGCAGGGGGATGGGCTGGAAGTCGAAGTACTTCGGCGCGCGGCGCTGGTGCTTGATCGGCGTGCGCTCGGTCATGGACTTGACCCGCTTCTCGGCGGCGTCCAGCGCGATGGACAGGCCCACGTCGTACGCGAACAGCACGTAGGCGACGCCGTCCTTGATCACCGTGTCGAAGGAGCTCATGGCTCTCCCTCGGGACGCAACGGGAAGTCCGCGGGGACCGGGGCGGTCACCGTCATCGGCTCGCCGGTGCGCGGGTGCGCGAACGAGACCTTCCACGCGTGCAGCAGCTGGCGGTCGGCGCCGAGCGCGTCCAGGTCGGCGCGGGCGAGCTCCCGGCGCACGGCCTTCATGTACGCCTCGCCCGCGCCGACGTACAGCTTGTCGCCGACGACGGGATGGCCCAAGTGGGCCAGGTGCGCGCGGATCTGGTGCAGGCGGCCGGTCTTGGGCCGCGCCGCGACGAGCGAGAGCTTGCCGTCGGTCGCCAGGCGCGTGAACTCGGTCACCGCGGGCGCTCCCGCGCCGACCTTCTGGCGCACCTTGATCTCGCCGCCCTCGGGGCCGAGAGGCGCGTCGAGCGTCTTCGTCGTCCACGCGACCGCTCCATGCACCACGGCCAGGTACTCCTTGGCGATCTCGCGGCCGACGAACTGGTCGAACAGCGCGCGCGCGGCCTCGGGGTCCAGCGCCAGCACCAGCGCGCCGCTCGTCTCGCGGTCCAGGCGGTGCGCCAGGTGGACCTTGCGGCCGAGCTGGCGCGTCAGGATGGTGGTGACGGCGTTGTGCAGGATCTTGTCGGTCGGGTGGCTGAGCACGCCGCCGGGCTTGTCGATGACGACCAGCGCGTCGTCCTGATACAGGACGGGCATGGTCTCGTGCGGGACCGGCGGCTCCTCGGTGCGCGGGTAGCGGATCAGCACCGTCTCGCCGTAGACCACGCGCGCCGACGCCTTGGCCGGCCGGCCGCGCATCGTCACGCGGCCCTCGTCGATGATGCGCTGGACCTTCGCGCGCGAGTACTTGTGCAGGCGCGCGGCCAGGTACGCGTCCAGGCGCATCCCGCCGTGCTCCTTCAGCACGCGGAAATGCACCTCGACCTGGTCGGCGGACACCGGCGTCGCGGAGGGGGACATCGTTCCCAGTATAACACCCCCCGGGAGGGGCGTCCAGGCGGGGCGGGGTCGCGTATAATGAAAGCGTGAACGCCTTCGCCGCGATCTTCGCCTGGATGGCCCTGGGGCTGGCCCTGCGCCGCGCGGGCCTCCCCGCGCGCGCGTTCGCGGAGCTGAACCGCTTCATCGTCTGGGTGCCGCTGTCGGCGGTCATCCTGCGCTCCATCCACGACCTGCTGTGGGACCCGTCGTACTGGGTCCCGGTGCGCGGTCGCGCGGCGTCTGGCGCGCTTCCCGCCGGTGTGGGCCCTGCTGGCCGCCATCCTTCTTCGCCGTTGGTCCTACCCGGCCGACCTGACGACGGTCCTGACCGGGGCCGGCTCTCTGCTGGTCCCGCTGGCCCTCATCTCGGTCGGCGCCCAGCTGCGCTTCGACCTGGCGTTGATGAAGCGCGAGCGCGTCGCCTTGGCCTGGGGCCTCGGCTTCAAGCTGGTGCTGGCCCCGCTGGCCCTGCTCGTCCTCTATACCGGCGTGTTCGACCACCACGGGGACTCGGTGCGCATCACGCTCTTGGAAGCGGCGATGGGCCCGATGATCACTGGCGCCATCGTGGCCGACGAGCACGGCCTGGACCAGGACCTGAGCGCGTTGATGGTGGGCGCGGGCGTGCCGCTGTGCCTGCTCACGGTGCCGCTGTGGGCGAAGCTGTTGGAGCTTCTCTCCGTCTGAGCCCGTCGGGCGTCTGGTATAATATACCGTCGGACGCCGCCTCCCGCCTCGGCCGCCTCCGCCGTCCCTCGATGCGAACCAAGACGCTCAAGAAGAACAAGATCCAGGTCGTCACTTTGGGCTGTTCCAAGAACCTCTACGACTCCGAGGTCCTGATGGGACAGCTGAAGGCCAACAAGCTGGAAGTGGAGCACGAGACCGACGCGGACGACGCGGCCGTCGTGGTCATCAACACCTGCGGCTTCATCGACAACGCCAAGCAGGAGTCCATCGACACCATCCTGCGCTACGCCGACGCGAAGAAGAAGGGCCTCGTCGAGAAGGTCATCGTCACCGGCTGCCTGTCCGAGCGCTACAAAGACGAGCTGGTCAAGGAGATGCCGGAGGTGGACGCGTTCTTCGGCACGCGCGACCTGCCCAGCCTGCTCAAGACCCTGGGCGCCGACTACAAGCACGAGCTGGTCGGCGAGCGCCTGCTCACCACGCCGCGCCACTTCGCCTACTTCAAGATCTCGGAGGGCTGCGACCGGCCCTGCTCCTTCTGCGCCATCCCGCTGATGCGCGGCGGGCACCGCTCCACTCCCATCGAGGACTTGGTCACCGAGGCCAAGCGCCTGGCGAAGGCCGGCACGCGCGAGCTCCTGCTCATCGCCCAGGACTCCACCTACTACGGCCTGGACCTGTACGGCAAGCGCCGCCTGGCCGACCTGCTCAAGGCCCTGTCCGACGTGGACGGCATCGGCTGGATCCGCCTGCACTACGCCTTCCCGGCCGGCTTCCCGCTCGACGTGCTGGACGTGATGCGCGAGCGCCCCAACATCGCCAAGTACCTGGACATGCCGCTCCAGCACGTGTCCGACAAGATGCTGGCCTCCATGCGCCGCGGCACCACCAAGGCCAAGACCCAGGAGCTGGTCGCGATGGTCCGCGAGAAGGTCCCCGGCATCGCCCTGCGCACCACCCTCATCGCCGGCTACCCCGGCGAGACCAAGAAGGACCACGAGGAGATGCTGGAGTGGGTGGAGAAGTCCCGCTTCGACCGCCTGGGCATCTTCGAGTACTCCCACGAGGAGAATACCCACGCCTTCGCCCTGAAGGACTCGGTGCCCGCCAAGGAGAAGAAGCGCCGCGCCGAGGCCGTGATGGCGCTCCAGCAGGGCATCTCCCGCGAGATCAACGAGGCGAAGGTGGGGAAGACCTTCAAGGTCCTCATCGACCGCAAGGAAGGCGCCCACTTCGTCGGCCGCACCGAGCACGACTCGCCCGAGGTGGACAACGAAGTGCTGGTGGACGCCAAGAAGCACTACCTGCGCATCGGCGACTTCGCCTCGCTGCGCGTCACCGCCGCCACCGAGTACGACCTGACCGCCGAGCCGGTCTAGGTTCCGTTCCCGGCTGTCGGCGCCCGCTCAGACAACGGCGTGGATGTTGATCGCCTGATAAGGAACCGAGAGGGCCGGGCTTGAAGCGCCGCTCGTCTTGCCGTGTTTGCCGAGCTGAACCAACCCATAGCGCTTCAAGAGCATGATGTCCGTGTGGACGTTCTTGAAATCCCTTCCAGCGATGCTCGCCAGTCGATTGATCGAACGCGGCGAGTGCTCCCGGATCAAGCGCAGGAGTTCCATGCGCTTATCAGTCAGCAGCGCCCTGACCGCCTCAAGGCTCGTGAAGAAAACGCCTGCCTTAGCAGCGCCCTTGCGGGCCTTCCCGCTCTTGTATGCCGCCGCGAATTCAGCATCGGCCTGCTCGCGGCTCTTGATCTGGATTTCCAGGGTTTTCATTTGAGTGCCTCGATATCGCGCCTGAAGTCTCTCAGCAGGTCTTCCACGCTGCTGAACCGGTAGGCCGACTGGCGGCCGCCGACATGCTTGTGGTGCCCCTTGGGATGATGGTTGTCGTAAAGCACGGCCGGGGTCCGCTGGCCGGCCGGGACATAGGCCAGCCGATAGCGGATGCCGTCGGGTGACTTCGAATCCTTGGGAACGGCCCATATCCTGCGTTCCTCGATCCCGCCCCGCTCATCGATGAGCTTGATCGAATGGATGAGTCGGGCTTTCATGTATGGCATAGTATACCATAACGCGGGGATTTCGCAAGGCCTGGGAGTGGACTGGAAGAAGGGCAAGCGTGCCGTCGCGGCGCGTCCGCAAACCAGGCGTGGGTCTTGACGGGACGGCGCGCTCTTGTTATAATACCCACGGTCATTATGTGACCGATAGTCATGACAGTCCTGGAACGGAAGGAACGGGAGTTCAAGCGCCGCGAGGAGGACATCCTCGCGGCCGCGCTGTCGCTGTTCGACCGCGACGACTGGCAGGCGGTGACCATCGACGAGATCGCGGCCAAGGCGGAGATCGGCAAGGGGACGGTCTACAAGCATTTCGAGAGCAAGGACCAGATCTACGCCCGCCTGGCCGTCGAGTTCAATGACGCCATCGTCACCGAACTGCGCAAGATCGACTTCACGCGTCCGTCGCTGGAGATCATCGGAGCGGCGCTGGACGTGTTCTGGCGCATGCACGCCGGTTCGCCGGAGCGCAAGCGCCTGATGCGCTACTGCAGCCGCAAGGAGGTCCCGTCGAGAACGTGATGCTGAGCCTCCACGCGGCGATGGTGGGCTTGATGGAGCTGGACGAGGTCGAGTGCGTGAAGACGAACCTGACCCCGGAGCAGAAATACGCCGTGGTGAGAGCGTTCGCCCTGCGCGGGATCGCGCGGTGATGAGGGAGAAGGGCATGATTTTTTTTGACGCGAGCGTGACCGGCGGTCACAAGTGGAATATCGGTCTTGCGGGGCTGGCGCTCCTGGTGGGCGTCCCGGCCGGGGCGCAGACCTTGAGTCTGAGGGGCTACTTGGATCAGGTCGCCGCCAGGCACGACGGCGTGAAGGCGGCCGCGGCCGCCGAGCGCGGCGCGCGCCAGCGCTCCGAGGAGGGGCAGGTCGTGCTGTCGCCGACCGCTTTCGTGGAGGGCGTGAAGTCGCTGGACGCCTCGCCCAAGAACTTCCCGGCGGCCGAGGGACGGCGCGTGGAGTACGGGGCCGTGAAGGCGGGCCTGTCCAAGGTCACGGACTTCGGCGT
>JACQBB010000274.1 GCA_016194625.1 Elusimicrobiota bacterium
AGACGGCGACCGCGCCGTCGCGGTCTCGCGCCAGGATGACGGAGACCTCCTTCACGAAGGGCACCAGCTTCTCCCAGACGCAGGGCGCGTCGAAGATGGCGGCGTTCTCCTTCGCGTCGCCGGCGCTCGCCAACCGCGCCTGGCCCTTGCCGTCGTAGCCGTGCTTCCGGCGTTTGACGATGACCGGATAATAGGGAAGGTCGCGCGCGGAGGCGGCCGCGCCGTAGTCGGTCTGCGGGAAGCCGTTCTTCTTCAGGAAATCCTTCTGCGTGAGGCGGTCCTGGATGACGGCCAGCACGGCGGGGCCCGGGTACAGCGGCTTGAGCTCGGCCACCTCTTCCAGGACCGGCGCGGGGATCAGCTCCCACTCCAAGGTCACCACGTCGCTCACGCGCGCGAGCTTCACCGCCGACGCCGCGTCGTCCACCGGGCCGACCACGGGGGAGTCGACCACCTGCAAGGCGGGGGAGTCCTTCGCGGCGTCGAGCGCCGCGGTGCGCCAGCCCAGGTCCTTGGCCGCCTGCGCGATGAGGCGGCCGAGCTGGCCGCCGCCGAGTATCCCCAGCGTCTGGCCGGGCTTCAGCGCGGTCACGGCTTCAGCTTGCCCTTGAGGACCTTCAGCGTCTGCGCCGCGCGGAAGGCCTTCACGCGCCGGGCGAGCGTCGCGTCGGACAGCGCCAGGATCTGCGCCGCCAGGTGGCCGGCGTTCGCCGCGCCCGCCTCGCCGATCGCGAGCGTGCCCACGGCCACGCCGCGCGGCATCTGCGCGATGGACAGCAGGGAGTCCAGTCCCTTCAGCATCTTGGACGCCACCGGCACGCCCAGCACCGGCAGAGTCGTCTTGGACGCCGCCATCCCGGGCAGGTGCGCCGCGCCGCCGGCGCCGGCGACGATCACCTTCACGCCGCGCGCCTCGGCCGACGCCGCGTACTTCATCAGCTTGTCGGGCGTGCGGTGGGCGGACACGACCTCCGCCTCGAACGGCACGCCGTAGCCCTTCAGGACCTCGGCCGCCGCCTTCATCGTCTCCCAGTCCGACGCCGACCCCATGATGATGCCGACCAGCGGCCCGCGCGCGCGTTTCATGCGCCCATGATAGGAAATTGCCGCGATGCGTGCAGGACGGCCAGCACTTCGACCCGCTCCTTTCGGACGCGGTAGACGATGACGAACGGGGTCCCGGCGACGACCTCATTTGATAGCATGCTTGAAGCGGCACTTTGCGCGCCACCCGATCCGCCCTTGCCGGACGATCACTCCGGCGAGATTTTGGTCCTGAACGGAGAATTCAAAATGATGATCTTGCGGCGCCTTGGGATCGCGGCTTGCGCATCCGGACTGCTCGTTGCGGCCGCTCCACTGTCCACTCGCGCCAACGACATGATTGACGCCATGTTCCTCGGTGCCGCCGAAAGCGGGAACCTGGAGACCTTGAAGATGTGTCTGAAGCAGGGCGCCAAGATCAATTCCTGGTCCGGATATCAGGGAGAGACGATCTTAACGCGCGCGATCGACCATAATCAGCTCGAGGCCGCGCGCTTCCTGTTGGATCAGGGCGCGAAAGTGTCGGTCCACGAGACGCTTGCTCCGATTCCATATCTTGTCGATAGGGAAGAATGTTCATACGCGCGCTGCGCGGGCCTGATGCGTACCTCCGAGTTCGCAAAGCTCCTGCTGGAGCATGGCGCCGACGCGAATGCCAAATATAAGGGGCTTGCGCCCCTCGTTCGCCTCGCCGAGAACGGGAAACTCGACGCCGTCTGGGTGCAGAGCCTCAAGGATCATCGTGCGAACCTGAACGCGCGAGACGAGAAGGGGCGGACCGCGCTGATGCTCTCGGTTCTCGGCGGCCACACCGACCAGGCGAGGCTGCTCATCGAGGCCGGCGCCGACGTGAACGCCCGCGTCAAGGATTGGACCGCGCTGATGTTCGCGGCCTGGCTGGGACAGGCGGACACGATCGATCTTCTGGTTCAGCACGGCGCGAAGACCGACGACTCCCTGTTCGCGGCCGCGAGCGCGGGTGACCTGGCTCAGGTGCGTCGGCTGATCGAGAAGGGAGCCGCGGTAACCCGGAAAACGTCGAGCGATTTCGAATATATCGACTCGTCAACGCCTTTCGGCGCCACCGCTCTGGACTTCGCCGCCGGCGCAGGTCGTGCGGAGATCGTCGCGCTGCTCCTCGGCGTGAAAGTGGACGACAAACACGACTCCGACGCCTTGAAACTCGCGGGGCGATACGGACGGACGGACATCATCAAGCTCCTGCTTGCGAGCGGCCGCTACAGCGCTTGGGACTACGAATCGATGGAACTGGCGGCAAAGAACAACCATCCCGAAGCGGTCCTCTATCTCCTCGACCATGGATTCCGCGTCAAGGAGGCCCTGGACGCTGCGTGCTCCAAAGGCGCCGTTGCCGTGCTCGAGGCTTTGCGCGCGCGCGGCGTCGTTCTGGACCCAGACTGCCTTGGAAGTGTCCTGGCGGAATCCGTGACCAAAGGCGATCTCGAAGGCTCCAAGTTCGCCCTGCGCCTGGGCGCCGATCCACACGACGGACTCTCGAGCGCCGCAAAGAAGGGGAGCCCGCAGTTCATCGACCTTCTCCTGGCCGCGGGAACCGTCGATTCCGACGGGAAAGCCTCGCAGTTTGCCTGTCTTTATTCGGGAGGACCCTCCGGCCAGACATGTTCCGCGGACGCCGTCAGCGCCGCGATCCAGCATCCGCGGTGGCCGATCGAGGGAGCCGGCCTTACGTTCCTCCTCGATGATGCCGAGAAGAAGCGCTTGGCCGCCGGTCTCATTCGCTGGGAGAAGAGGCCCTTGCGCGCCCCGGACTCGCAGCTGGTCTCGAACGAGGCCTCTGGCTGGGAGAACGTCTCGACGGCCGCGGCTGCCGCGGTCTCCGCCGACCGCATCGCGTTCGCCGGCTTGCAGCCGCCCGCGGCGCCGGAATTGACCCAAGACGAATACGAGAGCCGAGCCCAGTTCGCGGCCCGCGTTGCGGAGGCGCGCGCCGCTTACGAACAGACCGCGCGCGACTTCAAAGCCAAGGCCGCGGCGTATCCAGCGTGGCGGCGCAACGCGATATTGCAGGCGGTGCTCGACGCCGTCCTGGAAGCTCCCAAGGTACTCCACGAACGCGATTACGACCCCGATTCCCAGACGTTCACGCCGACCATCGTCGCCTCGGGTCGGTACGGCAAAGGCGTGCGACAGGGCTTCGCCCTGACCGACCCCGTGCCCACCGACAAGGCGGCCGAGTTCGACGCGGCCCTCAAGGACTCTGAGCCGCGCGTCGTCTTCCAGCTCCGAGATGGGAACCTGAGCGCGGTCTCGGCGGAGTTCCTCGTCCTCGGCAAGACGTATGCAGCGTTGCCGGTGAAAGCCTCCGGCGCGAGCAAGGACCTCGCGCGTGTCGAGCTCGGAGCGGCCGCGGCCCTGACGACATCGGACCTCCACGTCAGCTACGCGGACAACCCGGAGCTCGCGCAGAAGGTCGCCGAGCTCGAGAAGCTCAAGCATGATCGGGCCGCCACGGACCAGCTCAAGCAGCTCGAGGCCGAAATCTCGTCGCTCAAGAAGGGCGAGGAGCGGACTTATCACTCGGACGTCGACCGCCCCACGTTCTCTCCGAAGGCCGCGCGTCTCAACGACCTGGCCCTCGTCATCGGGATCGAGTCGTATCAGGACGCGAACCTGCCGAAGGCGTCTTTCGCGGAGCGCGACGCGCAGGCCGTCTCCGCTCACCTTCAGTCGCTCGGCGTGCCTCGCGAGAACATCAAGGTCCTGAGGGGGCAGGCCGCCACGGCGGGCAAGATCAAGGGCTATCTCGAGTCCTGGCTTGCGAAGAACGCCAAGCCCGACTCGCGCGTCTATTTCTATTTCTCGGGCCACGGCGCCCCCGAGCCGGAGTCGGGCGGCGCGTACCTTGTTTCATGGGACGGCGACCCGCAGTTCCTCAAGACGACGGCCGTCTCGCTCGCCAACGTCTACGACGACCTTGGCAAACTGCGCGTGAAGCAGGTGCTCGTGGCCATGGACGCCTGTTTCTCGGGAACCGGCGGGCGCTCCGTCATGAAGAAAGGAGCGCGTCCGCTCGTCGCTCATCTCCACGAGGAGAACGAGGCGCCGCCGAACATCACCATCCTGGCCGCGGCCGGCCAGGACGAGATCGCAGGAAGCTTCGAGGAGCAGGGCCACGGAATATTCACGTATTACCTGCTCAAGGGCTTGGACGACGGCGCGCGCGACACCGACGCGCTTTGCCGCTACCTCAAGCCCAAAGTCTCGGACAAGGCCGCGCGCGACAGCGCGACGCAAACCCCCGTCTGCCGAGGACCCGGGATTTCTTTTTAGCGCCGTCGCGCAACGTCGAAGTTGCCCGAGAGTCTCGTTCGATACCGGGTCAGCGAAACGAACGTAGGGCCGTCGTGCCACGAGCGCGGCGGAGAGCGTGGCGGCGGACGGGTGCGCTAGAAATCCCGGCTTCGTGCCACGATGCCATGAGCGAGAAGCGCTTGACGCGAGTTGCTATTCAGACGGATTCGGGATCTTCTTCCCAGGCCTTGATCGCGGTGATCAGGGCCGCGCTGACTCTGGAATACATCCCTTCCGGGCCCAGCGAATAATAGCCCTCGACTTTTTTGCCGGCCAAGGCGAATTCGAGAACTTCGGCCGCCGCCAAGTGGAACTCTAGGTGTAAAACCTTGATATTCAGAAAATGCGACTTTTTCCGCCATTCTGCCGAGACCTCATCGTTGAGAAATTTCCCCAATTCGCATCGGTCGTCGAGCCGGACGAGATCCGGCGTGAATCCGCTGGCGCCGCGATCCACGGCTTCCTGCAGGCTCTTTTTCCAGGCCATGTGCTGCTCCCGGCCTTTCCTTAAGCTCTCTCTCATCCGATCTTTTGTCATCTCATGCACGGGATGCTTCTCCGTAAATCATTTTCTTCGACCGGGGCGGCCAGAACCGCGGCGGCGCGCGCAGACGCGGCCCTTAAGACTGCAGCTCCGGGGCGAGGAGCACGTCGGGGCGAGACCGTCTCAATTCCCGCATCAGCCGGGAGATGTCGGACTCCCGGAAGTACGCGCCGTACAAGGCAGGCGCGGAGAAGTCACCGTAGAATCATAGGTCCGGATCCGGGAAAAGGCAAGCTCCGAGCCGGACTCGGGGAGCGGCCGGCCCGCGGACGAGGTGGCGGGGCGGCGCGGAAGCGGTATGATGCGGGCATGGCGACCAAGACCCTGGCGCTCGCCGCGCCGCCCCGGCTTGGGGCCGTTGAGAAGCCGCAAGGCATACGCGTCGTCCGGTGACATCCTGACCGATCCAATCCGTCCACTTGACACTGCGTCGGACCGGCGCCATACTGCTGGCCGGAAGGTATATATGAACCAAGATCCGGCCCGACCCGCTTCTCCTCGGACTCGCATATCGATCGTCGCGGCGATTCTCCTTTCCGGCTGCATGATCGCTCCGCACCCGGATCCCTCCACGCAGCCGGTGCCTGGTTCCGTCTCCACGGATCCTCAGAGCGGGATTCGCGATCTTTCCGTCGCATCGCCCCGATGCAAGCTGAATATGCTGACCTGGAAGCGCCCTCTGCTGCGATACCACCGCTGCGGAACGATCAAGAAATACCGTGTGTTCAGGAACGACCGCGAGATCGGCTCGACCGACGGTGATGCCCCTGTTTGCAACCACTTGGATGAGGAGCGCATCCACCGGCTTCCGAGACTGCTCTCCGGGCCGGAAGAAGAGATCGTCGACGAAGGCAGCACTCATGTCTATCGCGTGAGGGGCTACGACGCCGAGGGATTCGCCGTCGCCGATTCGCCCGAGATCACTCACGTCAATCCGACGTGCCCAGACGGACCGTACGAGGTCAGGGTGAACGCGACGCTGATCACGTTCGCCGACCTTATCGACCGCCGGTGCGCGGATTATCCCTGCATCTTCCACGACCCGCCGGGAGCTCCCTTCACGTCCGCACGCGCTGAAGCCGATATCTACGGGGCGCTCCCCCATTCTCAGCCTCCCGTGTCGTGGCTCATCCAAAAGCAAGCTCCCAACAAGAGCATCCGTGTGACGGGCACGGTGCGCGGGTGGGTGGTCTTGCGGGAGCGAACGCACTACTGCCAGCCGCCTTTCATGGCGGCGCAATGCTCTCCCCAAGCCGTCGCCCAGGTCATCAGCGACGCGGTGAGCGGGCGCGGATCGATGCCTTCCCCGCACATAGACATGTTGTATGTCTTCGGCATGTTGGGATGGGGGAGCCGATCGGCCGGGAATAGATCGGAAATCTGGGACCCCAGGAGCACGGCCACTGCTTCCGGGATGCTGTTCTCGGACATGATGCATGAGATGGGGCATGTCGGTTATTTCGACGACATTTCCCTGGAGGAATGGCATAGCTATTCCCTCCTCTGTCCGGCGGGGCAGCCTCCCATCGGGAGCGACCTCGGCGACCTGACGAAGGACGGGACCGGCACGCCGGGTCGATGTCTCATGCTGGAACGGGGGGATCGGCTGGATCAGATGTCCGACGCCCTGGGCTCTCTCGGGTTCGGGGCTCACACGCGCTGGCGGCTCGGCCTGCTCGACCGCCGCGACGTCCTCACCGTGCCCCGGTCCGTCGCCGTCTCCTCTGTGACCCTTGAGCATCTGAACGCACCAAGTTCGCCGGAGAGCAGCCACGTCAAGCTTGCTCGCATTGCCTTGCAGAACGATCCGGAGGACGCCTATTACATCCTCGAATACCGCGGAGGCTCGCCGGAATTCGATTGGAGACCGAATTGCCGCGCCGGTGATTCGGAGTGCCTGCAATACGGCGGAGTCCCCATCGAGCGGGGCGTCTACGTGCGGCTCAAGCCGCGTCACCAGATTGATACCGGCCAGCCTCTGGGCCACCCGATTCCGACGCTGGCGCTCGTTCGCGACATCACGCTGCAGAATCGTTTCGGCACGCCGGTTCACCTCGACGCGGATCATCCGCTCTATTGCGACCCTCGCCGGCAGCTGTTCA
The DNA here is from genome assembly GCA_016194625.1 of Elusimicrobiota bacterium. The sequence goes on from JACQBB010000274.1 coordinate 7,024, forward strand.
TCCGCTTGGAGGGTTTCGAGCCTGTCGGGGGGGTCGATTCGGCCCGGGTGAGCGTCGTTCGTACCAGCAACTGCCCCCCACAATAGGAGCGGACATAGGCCCAGAGGGGCGAACCGCATGAAAGGACTGCTCTTCTTGACGCTGCTCCTCGTCGGTCCGGGCGGCTGCGTCCGGGTGGAAAGAGCGCCCGGCGCGGGAGGCACGGTGATACGGATCGAGCAAGGACAGGTCGGCGCCGTCCACGGACTCCGGGCGGGCGTCGTGAACGTCTTCGCGGACGATCGCGGCGGCGGGCCGGGCGCGCGGAAGCCGGGCCTCACGGCGGCGCTGACCTTGTTCGTCGACGGGGATCCCCCGCAGGAGAAGGACTTCACGGTCCGCGCGGGGCAGCGGATCACGCTGGCGGGATACTCGGTCTACGTCTAGGAGATTCGAGAGGCCGACAAAGGCCGGGTCACGCTGAGGGTCGAGGACGCCGCCCGATCCTCGGCGCCCTGAGGCCGGACAGGAGACGGCCGGGACGCGCTGCGGACACTGCTACGACGGGCGCCGGCGCGGTCAGAAGTCCAGCGTCCCGCCGAGCGTGAGGTAGCGGCGGTCGGGGAAGCCCGCCTGGCGGTAGCGTTCGAGCGACGCGTTCAGGCTCGTTCGGCCGCGGGTGACGCTCGCCCCGACCTCGACCGCGGTCGCCGGCGGGTCGCCGAGCTCGAAGGTGGTGCGCGCCCAGGAGACGAACGGCGCGACGGCGCCCAGCGCGTCGATCCTCAGTCGGAAGGCGACCCGCGTGTCCGGGAAGCCGAGTACCGCGGCGCCGAAGCCGTCGCCGACGGCGGACAGCACGCGCCGCGCGTCCGCCGCCGCCAGGTCGCGGTCGTAGGAGCTCTTCGCCGCGCTCCCGGAGAGGGCGAGCGCGCGCGTGCGCAGTTCGGTGAAGGCGAACAGGTCCGACTCGCGGACGACGAACTCCGCGGCGCGCTCGGCGCCGCGGCCGCGGCCGGCGGCGGCCGGCGCGCCGCCCTCGCCCGCGAGCCGGTCGGAGTGACGCGTCAGCGTGAACCCGCCTCCGGCGCTGAGCGCGTACTTCGCGTCGTCGCCCCTGAGCGGGAAGTCGTACGCGGCGTCGGCGCCGAACGACGACTTCGCGTACCCGTCGACGCGAGGCTGGACGGCCGCGTCGACGCCGAACGACCAGCGTCCCGGCGCGTAGCCGCCGCGCAGCCCGAACAGCTTATAGGTCCCGCCCGCCTCGTCCGAGCGGTAGAAGGCCGCGCGGGGCGCCAGCGAGAAGCCCCCGCGCAGGTCGAACCACGCCCGCGCGCGCGCGGCGCGGTACGCGTTCGAGCCGGCGGTCAGATCGAGGCCCGCGCTGCCGTCGCCGGGCTCCGCGAGGGCGGAGGCGGCGGCGGTCAGCGCGAGCGCAAACGCCGCGAGGACGGCCTCACGGGCGGGCATCGGAGTCTCCGCGCCCGCGTTCAGCGTCCTCGTCCGCGACCGTGCTCGGCTCCGTGCCCGCGGCCGCGGCCGAAGTCCTCCCGGCCGTGCCCGCGTTCATGGTCCCGGTCGCGGCCCTTTCCGCGGACGTCGTCCCTGTCATGGTCGCCGTCCTTGTCGCGGCGACCGCCGCGGCCGACCGCGTCGCCGAGCTTGAAGCCGTACTTCTGAGCGATCTGGCCCCAGCCCATGCCGGAATCGCGCAGTTTCATCACGTCGCTCAGCGGCTTGCCGGACTTCTGCGCGATCGCGAGCGCGTTCCCGATCTCGCCCCAGCCCAGGCCCTTGTCGCGCAGGCCTTGGACGTCGGCCAGCGGGACCTTGTACTCGTCCGCGAGCGTCTGGGCGCGGGACTCGGACGGCTGCGTCGACGCCGGAGGCGTCTTGGTCTCCGGATCGGCGTCCTTCTGCGCGACGGCGGCCAGCGGCAGCGTCGCCGTCAACAGCACCGGCAGCATCCATGCGCTCTTCATGGCGGCCTCCTCGGCGCGGCGTCGGTCCCCGCCGCGACGCGACTCCGTCTTCGCGGCCAGGATAACACCCGCGCGTCAACTCCCGTTCAAGTCGGGATCAAGACACGCGCGGGAACGACATCCCGGCCCGCCCGTAAAAATTGTTGAATGACGTCCGCCGTCAGACGCTCGACAGGAGACCACCATGAACAACAGGATGACGCGCGCCGCGTTCGCGCTGGCCGCCGCCGCACTCGCCGCCTCGGCCTGCGGCAAGAAGTCGGAGACCGTCACGATGAAGACCTCGGACGGCAAGGTCGCCGTCACGGCGAGCGACTCGGGCGTCGCGCTGCCCGCGGAGTTCCCCAAGGACGTGCCGGTGATGAAGGGCGCGGTCGTGAAGGCGGTGATGGGCTCGGCCGAGCAGGGCAACCTGATTGTCATGGCGAGCTCCCCGGCGCCCTTCGCCGAGGTCGTCGCCTACTACGAGGCCGGCCTCAAGGAGCAGGGCTGGACGAAAAGCTCCAGCACGAACACCGGCGAGGGCGCGATCATGACGCTCAAGAAGGACGGGCGCGACCTGATGCTGACCATCGCCAAGGACGGCAAGGACACCAGCATCCAGCTGGCCCTGCCGACCCGCAAGGGCTGACCCCCGTCGGTCGTCACTTCGCCCGCGGGCGCAGGCGCCACAGGAGGTGCTTGCCGGAGAGGCCCTTGAGCGCGCTCTCGAAGCTCTCCTCGGCGGGCGCGCGGCGGTCGAGGACGGCGCGGATGACGGGATCGGCGCGCAGGCCGTCGGTGATGACGACGTCTCCGCCCGCGCTCTCGTTCTGCACGCGCGCGGCGAGGTTGGCGGTGGTGCCGAAGTAGTCGAGCACGCCGCCGGCGTTGATGGCGATGGCGGCGCCCTCGTGGACGCCGATCTTCAAGACGACGGGTTCGCGCGGCTTCAGGCGCTCGTCGAGCTCCGCGATGCGCTCCTGCATGTCGAGCGCGGCCTCGACCGCGTCCGCGCCGGAGGAGAAGACGGCCATGACGGCGTCGCCGATGGTCTTGACGACCGCGCCGCGGCGCTCGGCGACGATCGCGGTCAGGTACTCGAAATGGTCGCGGACCACGCCGTAGGCGCTGGCGTCGCCGACGCGCTCGTACATGGCGGTGGAGCCCTTGAGGTCGGTGAAGAGCA
>JACQBB010000275.1 GCA_016194625.1 Elusimicrobiota bacterium
GATCAAGACGCACGTCTCCAACATCCTCGCCAAGCTCGGCGTCGCCGACCGCACGCAGGCCGCGCTGCTGGCCGTTCGCCGCCGCATCGTCCCCACAGACAACGGAGAGTAACGATGGTTGATACCGCCCCCAGCTCCACCCTGGTCGACGCCGCCGCCGAGGCTGACGTGCGATCCGCAGGTTGCGTCGTCGCCAACCTCGACGGCCACACGGTGGCACTGTTCTGGGACGGTGCAACGGTGCGGGCGGTGGACAACCGCTGCCCGCACATGGGCTTCCCGCTCCATCGCGGCAGCGTCCGTGACGGCGTGCTGACCTGCCACTGGCACCACGCCCGGTTCGACCTCTGCGGCGGCGGCACCTTCGACCAGTGGGCGGACGACCTGCGCAGCTTCCCGGTCGAGGTGCGCGACGGACGCGTCTGGGTGGACGTCGCCCAGCGCGGCGACCAAGCGGGCTCCCAGCTCGGTCCGCGGCGCCGCGCCGCCCGGACGCCGGGACGGGTCGGCGGTCATCTCCAGCTCCGCCGACAGCTCCGCCCGACGGGCGGAGGCGTAGGCGAGCAGCGGGCCGCGCGCGCGGTACGCGGCCGCCAGCGCCGCGAGGAGGACGAGGAGCAGCGCGGCCTTGAGCGGGCGGCGGCGCGCGGCCTCGGCGCGCTCGACCAGGGAGCGGCGCCCCGCCTCGATCTCGTACCGGTCGCGGGGCCGGCGGCAGGAGCCGCACACCTCCTGCTCCAGCCCCATCGGCGCGGCGCAGCCGGGGCAGGGGACGGTCGGGCTCAACGCGCCCCCTCCGCGCTCCCGGCGCGGAAGTCCCCCCAGTTCAGGTGGACCGCCGACAGGCCGACGAACACGGCGGTCTCGGCGCGGAGCACGCGTCCGCCGAGCCGCCACGAGCGCGCCTTCCCGGCGAGCTTGGCGCGCTCGGCGTCGGAGAAGCCGCCCTCCGGCCCGACGATCAGGACGACGCGCGCGGGCGCGCCGCCCGCGGCGACCGCGCCGCCGCCGACGTCGTCCAGGCACACGACCAGGTCGGCTCGCGCCGGCGCGTCGGACGCGAGGAACGCGTCCAGCGTCTGCGGCGGCAGCAGCTCCGGCAGCGACGAGCGGCGGCACTGCTTGGCCGCGCGCAGGACCTGCCCCGGCCACGCGTGCGCCTTCTCGTGCTCCAGGCCCGTCGCGGGGACCGAGTGGTCGGTCAGCAGCGGGACGATGCGCGCGACGCCGAGCTCCGTGGCCTTCTGCGCGACGACGAGCATGCGCTGGCGGCCGAGCACGGAGACCGCGAGCGTGAGCTCGATCGACGACTCGGGCGAGGCCGCCATGCGCTCGTACGGGACGGCCAGGCCGCCGTCGCGCGTCAGCTCCTTCACGCTCGCGCGCCAGAACGCGCCCGTCGCGTCGCGCGCGGTGAAGGCCTCCTTCTCGCCGACCTCGCGGCGGCGCAGGCGGGCCGCGAAGGCCGCGTCGAAGCGGAACGGCTCCGCCTGCGTCAGCGCCGGGACCTCGAGCACGGGGTCGCCGGGCGCGTCGCTGCGGCCGGCGGGCCGGGCCGGACCGGCCGGGCGCGGGCGCTTGGGCTTGAACGCGGGGCGGAACGGCTTGTTGAAGGAGAATTCCCGGGGCATCAGCGGACTCCGTACGGCTTGGGCCAGCGCGCGACCGCGCGCACCTCGGCGGCGCGGCCGCCGGCGTCGAGGCGCGTGCCCGGCGCCGCGTCGGCGACGCGCGCCATCCCCAGGCCGAGCTCGCCGGCGACGCTGGTCACGGTCCCGGTGACGACGCCGTCGCGCGTCAGCGAAGCGCCCGCGGCCGGCGCGCCGGACGGGAAGCGCAGGCCGACGAGCAGGCGGTTGACGTGGCCGACGCGGGCCAGGCGCGAGACGGTCTCCTGGCCCATGTAGCAGCCCTTGTCCAGGCTGACGGCCGCTTCTTGTCGCGCCTCCGGCGGCAGGGTCGCGACGTCCATGTCCTTGCCGAAGACCGGGAAGCCCGCGGCGACGCGCAGGGCCTCGAACTCGTCGTCGGTGAGCGGCTCGGCCTCGATCGGCGGGTCCACGCCCAGCAGCAGGCGCGCGGGCTCGTCGAGGCGGTCCCACGGCAGGCCCACTTCCCAGCCCTCGCCGACCACCAGCCACGCCGTCTGCGAGCGCAGCGCCTTCAGCACGGACGACGAGAGCGGCATCTTCTTGTCGAAGGCCTTGAGGAACTCGACGGCGGCCGCGGGGCGGGTGACGGCCAGCACGGTCTCGGGCGTCTCCTCGTAGAGCTCGCAGTCGGCGGCGAGCAGGCCGCGCGGCGTCAGCACGCAGGCGGGCAGCATCGCGCCGGGCTTCAAGCGGGTCATGTCGGCGGTGACCAGCCCTTGGAGGAAGGTCTTCGCGTCGGGTCCGTGGAAACGGAAGAACCCCCACTTGGTGACGTCGTAGACGCGCAGGCCCATTCCGCGATTATAGCGGATTCGGTACAATGTACCCGTGCGATCCGCTCTCGGCCTGCTCTTCGACATGGACGGCGTCGTCTGCCACAACATGCCCGCCCACGAGGAGGCCTGGCGCCGCTTCTTCCGCGGCCACGGCATCGAGATCGACCTGAAGGACTTCCGCGAGAACACGATGGGCATGCCCACGCGCGAGGTCCTGCGCTACTACTTCAAGCGCGACGTCCCGCCCGACGAGGCCGCCCGCCACGCTCAGGTCAAGGAGACGATGTACCGCGACCTGTACCGCGCCAAGCGCCGCGCGGCGCCCGGCTTGAGGACGTTCATCGAGGAAGCGCGCGGTCTCGGCTGGAAGCTCGGCCTGGGCACCGGCTCCAAGGACGACAACGTGACCTTCATCCTGGACGGCCTCAAGCTGCGCGCCGTCTTCGACGCGGTCGTGGACGGCGGCGAGGTCGTCAAAGGCAAGCCCGACCCCGAGACCTTCCTGCGCCTGGCCGACAAGCTGAAGGTGCGCCCCGAGCGCTGCGTCGTGTTCGAGGACTCGCTGCTCGGCGAGGAGGCCGCGCGCCGCGCCGGCATGACCGTCGTCGGCGTCACCACCTCGCACCGCGCCGGCGAGTTCCGCGTCGCCGAGCTGACCGTGCGCGACTTCCGCGCGCTCACCCCGGCGAAAGTCCGCGCGCTCGCCCGCTGACGGCGGTCGCTTCGTTGCAAGCCTCGATAAGGCGGAGGAGGCTCCCATGAACGCGCGTCGGCTCTTCGTCGTCGCCCCTCTGGCGCTCGCCGTCGCCGCCGCCTCCTTCTTCATCCTCCGCGGCCGCCGCGACGCGCGCCTGCCCGACTCCATCGCCTCCGGCAACGGCCGCATCGAGGCCCAGGAGGTCCACGTGGCCGCGAAGACCGGCGGGCGCGTCGCCGCGGTCCTGGCCGACGAGGGCGCGCTGGTCGCGGCGGGACAGACCCTCGCCCGCCTGGACGCCGAGGAGGCGGCCGCCGCCGCCGCCCGCGCCGAGGCGCAGCTCGCCAGCGCGAAGGAGAGCGTCGCCGAGGCCGAGGCGCTCGCCGTCCAGCGCGCGAGCGGACTGACGCTGGCCC
>JACQBB010000276.1 GCA_016194625.1 Elusimicrobiota bacterium
CGAGACGCTGGCCGCGCTTCAGGGGATCCCGAAGGCGTTCCTGTCGAAGATCCTCCAGCAATGCGCCCGCGCGGGCATCATCCGCGCCAAAAAGGGCGCCGCCGGCGGCGTCTCGCTCGCCCGCGCCCCCCGCGACATCACCCTGCTGTCGATCATCGAGGCGTGCGAGGGCTCCTACGCGCGCGACGCCTGCGTGTTCTACGCGACGCGCCGCTGCACGGGCCCCGAGTGCGAGGTGTACTGCGCGCTCCGGCAGGAGGAAGAGCGCCTGCGCCGGCGGCTGGGACGGACCACTTTGGCGGACATGGCGCGCGCGCTGAGCGTCCACCCGGACGCGGCCGGCGTCGACGCGCCGAGCACAGGAGGAATGGAATGGACGCGGGACTGACGACGACGGACGACGGCTGGAGCGAGCGGGACGCGGGCCGGATGGGCCTGTGGATGTTCATCCTCTCGGAGATCCTGCTGTTCGGCGGCTTCCTGTGCGCCTACGCGGGCACCCGCCTCGGCAACCCCGACTGCGCGCTGGGCACCGTCGTCTGGCCCGAGGCCGGCCACCTTCCGGGCCTCGCGATGGCCGCGCTGAACACCCTGATCCTGCTGACGAGCTCCTACACGATGGTGCGCGCGATCGGCCGCGCCGAGCGCGGCGACCGCGAGGGATTCCGCCGCAACCTCGTCGCGACGATGGCGCTGGGCGGGGCCTTCCTCGTCGTGAAGGCCTGCGAGTACGCGCTGAAGATCTCCCACGGGTACTACCCGGGCTCCGAGTTCGCGAAGGCGAACCCGGGCATCTCGATCTTCCTTTCCTATTACTACGCGATGACCATCCTGCACGGCCTGCACATCGTCGCGGGCCTGGTCTGGAACGGCGTGGTCCTGCGCGCCGGCCGCCAGGCCGCGATGGAGACGGTCGCCCGCAAGGCGGAGTTCGCCGGCCTGTACTGGCACTTCGTCGACGTGGTGTGGGTGTTCCTGTTCCCGCTGTTCTACCTGATCTGACCGAGAGCGAAACCATGAAGAAAGAGATCGACTACCACTCCGACGAATCCCTCGACCTCGCGGTCTACGTCGTCCTCCTGTGCCTGACGGCGGCGACGCTGGCCGCCAGCCTGTTCAGCCACGGCGGCCGCATCATGGCGGTCTCCATCGCGCTCGTCATCGCGTCGATGAAGGCGTCCTTCATCGGCTTCTACTACATGGGTCTGCGCCGCGAGCGCGCGCTCGCGTGGTACATCCTCGGCGTCGGCGCCGTCGCGGTGCTGATCCTGCTGATCGGCCTGCTGCCCGACATGACCTTCGCGCGGTTCTAGACGCTATGCGCCTTTCCTCCGCGCGTCTGCGTCGCGCCCGAAGGGTCGCGACGACTCGCCTGAGCCTCGCGGCTTGCCTGAGCCTCACGCTCCTGTCCGCGTGCGGCCGCGGGCGCGCGCCGGAGTACGCGGTCCTGCCGGACTTCGCGCTGACGGCGGTCGGGCCGGAGAAGGAGACGCCGTTCACGAAGGCCGACATGCTCGGCCGGGTCTGGATCGTGGACTTCGTGTTCACCCGCTGCTCGGGGCCGTGCCCCCTGCTCAGCAAGCGGATGTCCGAGCTGTCGGAGAAGCTCCCCCCCGAGGTCGGACTGATGACGATCACCGTCGACCCCGACGGGGACACGCCGGAGCGGCTGCGCGCCTACGCGAAGGCCTACGGCGCCCGCCCCGGGCGCTGGGTGTTCCTGCGCGGCGGGGAGAAGGAGACGTACGAACTGTTGTACGCGGGCTTCCGCCTGCCGATCTCGACGGACCCGAAGGCCCCGGAAGGGTCCCGCGTGATCCACAGCACCCGCCTCGTCCTGGTGGACGGGCGCGGGGCCATCCGAGGCTACTACGACGGGCTCGGCGACTCGGACGCCGAATCCCTGACGCGCGACGCGCGCAGGCTCCTGGAGGTCGGTCACTCATGAAGAACAAGTCGGTGTTCCCGTTCATGGCGGTCGTCGGAGGGTTGATCGCCTTCGGCCTGTACAGGGTGTTCACGGTCTTCCCGACCATGCCCCTGCAGGCCAGCGTCCAGGCCGAGAGCGTGGACACCGCCTGGAACGGCCTCCTGATCGTGGAGACGACGATCTACGCGCTGGTGATGTCCTTCCTGGCGTACTGCCTCATCATGTTCCGCGCCGGCAAGCGCGAGGAGCAGGGCGAGAAGTTCGACAAGAGCCGCGGCCGCATCGTGGAGGTCGCCTGGCTGCTCGTCAGCGTCGCCCTCACGCTGAGCCTGGCCGCGCTGGGCGCGCACGAGCTGCGCACGCTGATCTCCGACCCGTCCGCGGACATCGTCGTCGAGGTCCACGCCCAGCAGTTCAACTGGGAGTTCTACTATCCGGAGACGAAGAGCTACGGCACCAAGCTGTACATGGAGAAGGGCAAGCGCCACCGCATCGTGCTGACCTCGAAGGACGTCGTCCACTCCTTCTGGGTGCCCGAGTTCCGCGTGAAGCAGGACGCGGTCCCCGGCAAGGCCGTCTCGCTGATCCTCACCCCGACGCGCCTGGGCACCTACACGATCATGTGCAACCAGCTCTGCGGCTGGGGTCACACCGACATGCAGGGCGCCGTCGAGGTCGTCGAGCACGAGGACTTCGAGAAGAACGTGAAGGGTTCCGATTTCTAAGAGAGAACGACAGGAGACAGACATGAACCGATTCCTCATCGCCGTCGCCGCCGGAGTGGCCGTGATGGCCGCCGGCTCCACCCTCCTCGCGGGCGTCCTCGGCACCCAGGCCGCGGGCGTCGTCGCCTATCTCGTCGCGCTGCCGACCTTCCTCGCCCTGGTCGGAGGGGCGAAGGCGCTGCGCAGCTACGCCGACGGCCAAGAGCCGCCGGAGGGCCGCGGCTGGCAGCGCTATTTCTCGTACGACGTGGACCACAAGGTCGTCGGCGTCCAGTACGGCGTCGCCTCCCTGATCGTGTTCCTGTTCGGCGGGATCATGGCCCTGCTGATGCGCCTGGAGCTGGCGCGCCACGGCCTGCAGTTCTTCACGCCCCAGCAGTACAACACCGCGATGTCGCTCCACGGCATCGCGATGGTCGTCGTCGCGCTGATCGGCACGGCCGGCAGCTTCGGCAACTTCATCGTGCCGCTGCAGCTCGGCGCCCGCGACATGGCCTTCCCCCGCCTCAACGCGCTGAGCTTCTGGCTGCTGCCCCCGGCGGTCCTCCTCCTGCTGGCGACGCCGTTCGCCGGCGGACTGGACTTCGGCTGGGCCGCGTACGCGCCGCTGTCGGTCCAGGGCGCGGGCCTCGGCAAGATGATGTTCATCCTGGCGTTCATCACCGTCGGCTTCTCGTCCATCTTCAGCGGCGTCAACTTCCTGGCGACCGCGCTGACGATGCGCGCGCAGGGCATGACCTGGCTGAAGGTCCCGATCTTCACCTGGGCGATCCTGAGCGCGGCGATCATCCAGCTGATGGGGACCTCGGTCGTCGCCTCGTCGCTGATCATGGTGACCTTCGACCGCGTCCTGCACACGACCTTCTTCAACCCGGCGCTCGGAGGGAACGTCCTGCTGTACCAGCACCTGTTCTGGTACTACTCGCACCCCGCCGTGTACATCATGGTCCTGCCCGGGTTCGGGACCCTGCTCGAGATCATCCCGACCTTCTCGCGCAAGCCGCTGTTCGCCTACCCGCTGGCGGTCGCGGCGTTCATCGCGATCGTGATCCTGGGCTTCGTCGTCTGGGCGCACCACATGTTCACTTCGGGGATGTGGGCCCTCCTGAAGATGCCGTTCATGATCAACACCGAGCTGATCTCCATCCCGACCGGAGTCGTCTTCCTGGCCGCGCTGGGCACGCTGTGGCGCGCGAAGATCCGCCTCGACTCGCCGATGGTCTGGGCGATGGCCGTGATCTCGAACGTCCTCATCGGCGGCCTGACCGGCATCCCGCTGGCCGACGCGCCGACGGACTTCCACCTGCACGACACCTGGTTCGTCGTCGCCCACTTCCACTTCACCATCATGGGCGGCGCGATCTTCGGGACCTTCGCGGCGTTCCACTACTGGTTCCCGAAGATGACCGGCAAGCGCCTGAACGAGACGCTCGCGAAGGTGCAGTGCGGCCTGATGTTCTTCGGCTTCAACGCGCTGTTCGTCCCGCTGTTCTGGCTGGGCAACCACGGCATGCGCCGCCGCGTCGCCGACTTCCCGGCCTGGATGGACCCCATCCAGACCTGGTCGAGCCTCATGTCGCTGGTCGTCGGGGCGTCGGTGCTCGTCTTCGCGTATAATGTCTATCGCTCGCTGAAGGACGGCGAGGCCGCGGGCGACAACCCGTGGGAGGCCAAGACGCTCGAGTGGAAGGCCCCCTCGCCGCCGCCGCACGGCAATTTCAAGACTCCTCCGGTCGTCACGGAACACCCTTATGACTACGGCGTCTCCGCCTAGAGTGGCCGCAGGCCGCCGCGCCCTCGGGTTCTTCTCCGCGGGCGCGGCGTTCCTGCTGCTCGTCGCGGGCGGACTGGTCACCTCGACGAACTCGGGGATGGCGGTGCCGGACTGGCCGCTGTCCTACGGCACCTGGCTGCCCAAGATGACGGGCGGGGTGGTCTTCGAGCACGGACACCGGATGATCGCGACCTTCGTCGGCTTCCTGATCCTCGTGACGGCCTTCTGGACGCAGTTCGACGAGCCCCGCCCCGCGGTGCGCCGCCTGGCCTGGTGGACCCTCGGGCTGGTCGTCCTGCAGGGCGTGTTCGGCGGCGTGACGGTGTTCTTCAACCTCCCCTATCAGGTCTCCGCCGCGCACGCCACGCTCGGACAGACCGTGTTCTGCCTGGTCCTGGTCATGGCGGAGCTGCTCGGGCCC
>JACQBB010000277.1 GCA_016194625.1 Elusimicrobiota bacterium
CACCTCGCGCCCGTCCGCGGTCTCGAGGAAGCCGTAGCCCGACTCCGGGAACACCTCCCGGACCGTTCCCTCCGGGGGCGCCTCATGGCGCTTGACGTCGCCGCGCAGGCGCCGCGACAGGTCCTCGAGCTTGCGCTCCGCGGCGTCGAAGGCCCGCTCGATGGCCTCTTCGAGCGTCGGCGACGGCTCGCGGTCGATGACGACCAGGCCGCGCGGGACCTCGATGTCGACGCGGACCTTGTAGACCCGGCCCTTGCGGTGATGGCGCGTCACGGCGTCCACCACGACGTGGACCGCCGTGATGCGATGATGGAACTCCTCCAGCTTGTCGACCTTCTGGCGGAGGGCGTCCTTCCACCAGTCGGCCAGCTTGAAGCCGCGCGCCGTGACCTGCACAGGGACCTGGATCATAAGCCCTCCCGCTCTCCTTCCATCGGCGCAACGCTCGGGCCAGTGGCCGCCGCGGCGGCCTCACAATTGTTAGACTCGCGGGACCATGAGAACCCTCCTCATCGCCGTCCTCCTCGCCGCCGCCGTCCCGTCCCGCGCCGCCCTCGACGGCGCCGCGCTGTCCCGCGCCCTGGGCCGCCCCGTCGCCGGACAGAACGGGGAGTTCAAGGTCTCCGTCCCCCGCACGGACCTGTCGGTGTCGGTGGACGGCTTCCGGATCGTCCCGGCGATGGGCCTGACCGCGTGGCTCGCCTTCGCCCCTCACGGCGAAGCGGCGATGCTGATGGGCGACCTGGTGCTGACCGAAGGCGAGCTCCCGCGCGTGCAGAAGGCCGCGGTCGCCGCCGGCCTGTCGGTCTCCGCGATCCACAACCACTTCCTGCGCGACGAGCCGAAGGTGATGTTCATGCACGTCGGCGGCGTCGGCCGCGCCGAGGACCTGGCCGCGTCCGCGCGCAAGGTCCTGGACGCGTTCGCGCCGAAGCCCGCCGCGCCCGCCGCGGCGAGGAGCTCGCTCGACGGGGCGGCGCTCGACGCGCTCGTCGGCCACAAGGGCGCGGACGACTCCGGCGTGCACAAGATAGTGATCGGCCGCCCCGACGTCGTCGTCCGCCACGGCGCGGCGGCGCTGGACGCCTTCATGGGCTTGAACACCTGGATGGCCTTCCAGGGGACGCCGGAGCGCGCGGCCGTCGCCGGAGACTTCGCGATGCTCGCGCCCGAGGTGGACGGCGTGATCGCCGCGCTCGTCGCCGGAGGAGTGCAGGTCGCGGCGGTCCACAACCACATGACCGTCGAGGAGCCGCGCGTGGTCTTCCTGCACTTCTGGGGCGTCGGCCCGGCCGCGGACCTCGCCAAGACCCTGCGCGCGGCGCTGGACAAGACCGCCTCGGACGCCGAGAAGCCGTGAGCTCCGAGCGCGTCCCGCTCGGGCGCCTGCTCGCGTACTTCCTCCGGCTGGGGACGTTCGGGTTCGGCGGGCCCATCGCGCTGGCCGAGGCGATGGAGCGCGACCTCGTCGAGGAGCGGGCCTGGGTCTCCGCCGACGATTACCGCCAGGGGCTCGCCCTGTCCCAGCTCGCGCCCGGCCCGCTGGCGGCCCAGCTCGCGATGTACCTGGGGCACGTCCACTCGGGCGCCGCCGGCGCGACGGCGGTCGCGCTGGCGTTCATCGGCCCCTCGTTCCTGATGGTGCTCGCGCTGTCGGCGGCCTACGTCCGCTACGGCGGACTGCCGTGGATGCAGTCAGCGTTCTACGGCGTCGGCGCGGCGGTGATCGGCCTGATCGCGAGGTCGGCCTGGGGCCTGGCGCGGCGGACCGTCGGCCGCGACCCGCTGCGCTGGACGCTGTTCGCGCTGAGCGCCGCGGCGACCGCCGCCACCGGCCGCGAGGTCGCCTGGCTGTTCGCGGCGTCGGGACTGGTCGCCGCGGCGGCCGAGCGCGTCCGGCGCCCCCCGGCGCTGGCCGCCGACGGCCTGGGCGCCGTTTTCCTCTATTTCGCCAAGTCGAGCCTGTTCGTGTTCGGCAGCGGGCTGGCGATCGTCCCGTTCCTGCACGGCGGCGTGGTGCTGGAGCACCGCTGGCTGACCGAACGGCAGTTCCTCGACGCGATCGCGGTCGCGATGATCACGCCCGGCCCCGTCGTCATCACGGTCGCCTTCATCGGCTACCTGGCCGCGGGCCCGCTCGGCGCGTGCGCCGCCGCGGCCGGCGTGTTCCTGCCGGTGTACCTGGTCGTCGTCGGGCTGGCCGGCTGGTTCCGCCGCAACGCCGGTTCCCCCGGGCTGAAGGCCTTCGTCGGCGGCGTGACCGCCTCGGCCGTCGGCGCGCTGGCGGGCGCCGTCGCGGTGCTGGCGCGCGGCTCGCTGCGCGACCCGGCGACCGTCCTGATCGCCGCGGGGACCCTGCTCGCGATGTCGCGGCGCAAGGTCCCGGAGCCGCTCGTGGTCGCGGCCGCCGCCGCGCTCGGCCTCCTGCTCCGGCGCGGCTGACCGCGCGCCGTCGGGCCTCCGGATGACGGAGGTTCTTGATTCTCCCGACGGATTCGGCTATCCTCCGCGTGCGTCGGCCGTGCGGCGCTGGTACGAGCGTTGCTAGCACGGTGGAAGGTTCGGTGCGGGCGCGGTCAGGCCCGCGATCACAGGAGGGAGTCGATGCGAAAAGCACTGATGGTCTGCGGCTTGATCGCCGCCGGCTGCTTCGTCGTCGCGACGGCGAAGGCGCAGGACAAGAAGGCCGAGGCCGCGCCGGCCGCGGCGGCCGCGGGAGACAAGAAGGAGGCGCCGGAGTTCATCACCTTCGACAAGGCGAAGCTCGGCGCGGTGAAGTTCCCGCACAAGGCCCACGCCGACATGCTCGGCGGCTGCGCGGCGTGTCACGAGGGCAAGGAGCCGCTGTTCGCCCAGAAGACGACGGGCGGCATGAAGATGGCGGACATGAAGGCGGGCAAGGGCTGCGGCTCCTGCCACAACGGCAAGGAGATGCAGGTCGGCAAGGAGAAGAAGGTCGTGTTCACCTCCGCCGCCAAGTGCACCACCTGCCACAAGAAGTCCTGAGACCGCGTCCGGTCGCTGGAATCGGAGCCCTCGGCCGGAAGGCCGGGGGCTCTTCTTTTGATAGACTGGGGCCGGGAACGACATGAGCCTGGAACTGTTCATCGCGCTGCGCTACCTGAAGGCCAAACGCAAGGGCCTGTTCGCCGTCGTCACGACCTCGATCGGCGTGGCGGGCGTCACCGTCGGCGTCGCGGCGCTGATCACCACGCTGTCGGTGATGAACGGCTTCCAAGCCGACATCCAGCGCAAGATCGTCGGAGCGCAGGCGCACGTCAGCGTGTACGGCGCCGAGTCGGCCGAGGACCTGGGCCGCATCGACGCGCTGGCGAAGGCCGATCCCGACGTGTCCGCGACCGCGCCGTTCGTGCTGGGCCAGGCGATCCTGACGGCGCACGAGCGCTCGATCGGCGTCGTGCTCAAGGGCCTGGAGCCGTCGCGCGAGTTCGGCGTCAACGACCTGGCCAAGAAGCTGGTCGCGGGGAGCTGGGACGGGCTGGCCGGCGACGGCAAGCGCCCGGGCGTGGTGCTCGGCTCCGAGCTCGCCGACCGCATGGGCGCCGACGTGGGCTCCGAGGTCGTGCTGGTCTCGCCGAAGTCGGTGGCCACGCCGCTGGGCCTCCTGCCCAAGATGCAGAGGTTCACCGTCGTCGGCCTGCTCAAGACCGGCTACTACGAGTACGACAACGGCACCGCGTGGACCGACCTGGGCGCCGCGTCCAAGTTCCTGGGCGTGGAGGCGGGCGCGTCGGGGCTGGGCCTGCGGCTCAAGGACCTGCGCCGCGCCGACGCCGTCGCGCGCCGCCTGCGCGAGGCGCTGGGCTTCCGCCGCCCGGTGCGCACCTACGCGCAGATGAACCAGACGCTGTTCGCCGCGCTCAAGCTCGAGAAGACGGTGATGTTCATCATCCTGACGCTGATCACCCTGGTCGCCTCGCTGAACATCGCCTCCACGCAGATCCTGCGCTCGGTCGAGAAGACGCGCGACATCGGCCTGCTGAAGGCGATGGGCGCGCACGCGGGCATGATCATGCGGATCTTCCTCGTCGAGGGGATCCTGATCGGCAGCTCGGGCGTGGCGGGCGGCATGGCGCTCGGCTTCTTCCTCTGCTGGGCGATCGCCAGCTTCAACCTGGTCGAGCTCCCCGGCGACATCTACTATCTGACGCGCGTCCCCGTGGACGTGCGGTTCTGGGACGTCACGGCCGTGACCACGATGGGCCTCCTGCTGACGCTCCTCGCGACGATCTACCCGGCGCGCCGCGCCGCGAAGGCCGACCCGGTGGAGGCCATCCACTATGGCTGAACCCGCGATCCTGGCGCAGGGCGTGATGAAGTCGTACGGGAGCGGCCCGGCCGCGACGCCGGTCCTGCGCGGCGTGGACCTGCGCGTGGACGCCGGCGAGTTCGTCGCGATCCTCGGCCCCAGCGGCTCGGGCAAGTCCACCTTGCTCAACCTGCTCGGTCTGATGGACCGGCCCGACGCCGGGACGCTCGCCCTCGGCGGCGCCGAGGTCGGCGCGCTGCCCGACGACGAGCGCGCGCGCCTGCGCAACGAGCGCCTGGGCTTCGTCTTCCAGTTCGACTCGCTGCTGCCCGAGTTCACCATCCTCGAGAACACGCTGATGCCCGCGCGCATCGCCCGCGCGCGCGGCCTGACGGCCGAGCCGCCGGCCAAGGCCGAGGTCCGCGCGACCATGCTGCTCGAGTCCCTGGGCATCGCCAAGCTGCGCGACCGCTTCCCGTCGCAGAC
>JACQBB010000267.1 GCA_016194625.1 Elusimicrobiota bacterium
GCCCGACCGCGAGGGACATTTCCTGACCGTCGAGTGCGGGACGGCGCGCGTCCCGTGCCGCGAGAACGCCGAGACCTTGGAGCGCCGCCTGCTGGCCGTCTCCCTGCTGAGCGCTTTGCCGCTGCCGCCGCCGCCGACCTTGTACTACGACCCGCGGACCTGGGAGGTGCGCGGGCCCGGCGTGCAGGCGCTGGTCGAGGCCAAGAAGTGCCGCCCGACGCTCTGGGACGAGCTCACCGAGCCGCTGAAGGTCCGGGCGCCTTAAGGCGCCGGTCGAACTCGGCGCGCAGGGCCGCCTTCGCGGCCTCCGGCAGGAACAGCGACTCGATACCGTTCCGGGACACCGCGACCAGTTCCGCGTCGGTGAAGCCCAGCTCCCGCGCCAGCACCCCGTACTCGTGGTTCAGGTCCACGCCGAACACGCCCGGGTCGTCGGTGGAGAGAGTGACCTTGAGGCCGGCGTCGAACCAGGCGCGCGCCGGATGCTCCCGGTAGGACGCGACGGCGCCGGTGCGCAGGTTGGAGGTGAGGTTGACCTCGACCGGGAGCCCGCGGCGCGCGACCTCGGCCGCCAGGTCGGGGCGTTCGCGCAGGCGCACCCCGTGGCCGATGCGGTCCACGCCGAGAGCGAGCGCGTCTTCCAGTTCCCGGCCGCGCGGCGCCTCGCCCGCGTGCGCGGTCAGGCCCAGGCCGGCGGCGCGCGCGGCGCGGAACCACTCGCCGTAGGAGGCCAGCGCTTCGTCGCCGGGCCCGACATCCGCCACGTCTAGGCCGACGACGCCGCGGCCGGCGTAGTCCACGGCCAGGCGGGCGAGTTCCGCGTTCTTCTCCCGGGAGACGATGGAGAACGGTCGCAGCAGGCAGACGATGACCCCCGCGCCCACGCCGAAGTCGCGCTCGCCCGCGGCGGCGCCGCGCAGGGCGGCGTCGAGGGCGTCCGCGGCGGCGAAGCCGGGCGCCTCTTGCAGGATGGGCGCGAAGCGCAGCTCGTGGTAGAGCACGTTCTGGCGACGGGCCTCGCGCGCGGCCTCGTAGGCGGCCAGCTCGACGGCCTGAGCCGACTTGAGCAGCGGATAGAAGGCGTCGAAGGCGGCCAGCACCTCGGCCAGCGCGGCGCGCGGGGTCTTCACGACGACCTTGCGGCGTATCTCGGCGGCGCTCAGGCCGCGCAGCGGCGAGCCGGGCACGCGCTCGGCCAGGCGCTTCACCGTCTCGGTCGACAGCGCGCCGTCCAAGTGCAGGTGGTTCTCGACCTTGGGCAGGGCGGCGATGAAGGCGGCGCGGGCGTCCACGGGGGACAGTCTACAAGAACAGCTTGCCGAGGAAGTGGCCGACGACGCCGCCGACCAGGCCGCCGATCAGGCCGCCGAGCGGCCCGCCCAGCGCGGTGCCGATGATCGCGCCGGCGGTCACGCCGAACGCGCCGCCGTAGTCCTTCTTGGAGAACAGCCAGGCCGCGGCCAGGCCCAGGCCCGCGCCCGCGACCGCGCCGAGCAGGCCGGCGGAGAGGCCGCCCTGCAGGCCGCCCAGGACCGCCGCGCCGCCCATGACCAGGCCGTGGGAGAGCTTGTTCGGGTCTTCCTTGGAGAGCGGGTTGGGGACGTCCTTGCCGGGGGCGGCCGCGGCCGTCAGGTTCGGCTTCTGCAGGGGGATGCCTTTGCGGATCGAGCCGCGGCCGTCCACCGCGTCGGCGCTGCGCGCGTTGCCGTCCAGCGCGGCGCCGGCGTTTTCGCGCGCGGCGGCGGGGTCGGACGCGGCGGCGCCGGCCGAGCTGAGCGCGGCGGCGCCGGCCAGGCGCTGCGCGGCCTGGTCGTCGCCGTAGGCGAGCGAGGAGAGGAGCAGGACGGCGGCGGACAGAGGGGACATCGCCCCAAGGATAGCCCGCGGACGCCGTCCGCGCCAGGGGGCGAGGGAACTTTTTGGGGGGGCATTTCGTATAGAAGCGCGCCCGACGGGCGCAGGAGGAGCGAATGACGAAGAAGTCCATGACGGTCCTGGCCCTGGCGCTGACGGCGTCCGCGGCTTTCGGTCAGACGGTCGCGGCGGTCCCGGCCGTCCATGCGAAGAAGACGGCGATGAGCGCCCCGGTCGACCGGGGCCCGGAGAAGCTGCTGCGCGGGGAGATCCTGCGCGACAAGAACGACCTGGCGGCCAAGCGCAAGGCGGAGCGCGCGGCGATCGCCGAGCTGAACGGCGCGATGAAGGCCGAGCTGGCCAAGGTGAGGTCGGGGAAGGGCACGCGGGCCGAGAAGTCCGCCGCCCGCAAGGCGGTGCGCGCGAAGTACGCCGGGCTGATGAAGGACGCCCGCGCCAAGTCGGCCTTCGAGAGGAAGAACCTGCGCGAGGACATCGTCTCGAAGAAGAGCCGCATCAAGGGTTTGCGCCGCTCCTAACGGAGGGCGCCGCAACGACGAAAAGACGCATGGGGCCCCCGGGACGCCGGGGGCCCTTCCGTTCCCCGGAAGGATGGGTTAAGATGGGCGCATGACTGACACCGAGCTGATGCGCGAGGCGTATTCGGAAGCGTGCGGGGAAGATCGTGGCGCGCGGCCATAATCTGCGCGTGCAGACCGGCGACCCCACCGCGCACGCCGAGGTCGTCTGTCTCCGTAACGCCGGACGGCGCCGCGATTGGACGGGCCTGACCTTGGTGAGCTCCTTGAGTCCGTGCATCATGTGCACCGGCACGACTTTGCTGTACCGCATCCCGCGCGTGCTGGTGGGGGAGAACGAGAACTTCCGAGGCGCCGAGGACCTGTTCGCGGCGCGCGGCGTGAAGCTGACGGTGATGCAGGACCCCGACTGCGTCGCGTTGATGGCCAAGTTCGTGCGCGAGAAGCCGGACCTGTGGAACGAGGACATCGGTCTTTGAGCGCGGGGGACTTATCCACTGAAAAATCGCGCGATTTCTCGGTGGATAACCGGTCCCGGCCGCCGTTCGTGATATCATCTCACGACGGGCAGGTGGAGGAACTGGCAGACTCAGGAGACTTAAAATCTCCCGGCCGAAAGGTCACTTGTGGGTTCGACTCCCACCCTGCCCACGATTTCGCAATTGGTATGATGTCCCCGTGAAGATAGCTCCTTGAGCGTGGCGCTTCGTCGTCCCGGCCGCCGTCGTCGGCGCGCTCGGTTTCTGGCCGACCGTGGACCCGGGCAAGGCGGTGCTCGGCGCGCTGGTCTCCTTCCTCGGCTTCGGCTTCGCGTGCTTCTGCCTGTACTTCTTCCGCGACCCGGAGCGGGCGCTGCCGACCGAC
>JACQBB010000268.1 GCA_016194625.1 Elusimicrobiota bacterium
AGGCTGTCGCGGCTGGCGCGGGGGTGGTTGGGCCAGTCCTTCATGCGGTCGGAGGCGGCGGGGAGCATGTAGCGGCGGACCGGGTCGTTCTTCAGGTCCGCCTCGTTCATGCAGTTGAGCATCTGCGGGGGGATCAGGATGGACATCGTCGCCCAGTCCTTCTGGTCCTGCAGGACGTCGGCCGCGAGCGCGTCGCTCAGCGCGGGGCCGAACACGTCCTTGGCCTCCTTGACGCTCTTGACCGAGTGCTGGCGCTGCCACAGCGCGGACTCCCACTGCTCCTTGGTGACGCCCTTGTAGCCGGGCAGGCGCGTCCAGTCGGGCTCGACGAACTGCCGCTTCAGGGGGTACTGGAACGGCTGCAGAGAGGGGTCCGCCTTGACTTTCTTGGCCATGACCCCATTCTACTACAGACGGAAGCCCCCGTCAGCCCTTGCGCCAGAGGCCGCCGGACCCGTACTTGGACCACGCCCAGCGCGCCCAATCCAGGACCGAGTCGGCCAGCCACAGCGCCCACAGCAGCATCGCCGCGCGGTAGGCGCCCAGCGGCACCGACACCGCCCAGGGCCGCGGCGTCGCGTCCCCGCCGCGGTCCAGGTACCAGCGCAGCAGGCCGGAGTTCGAGCCGTTGCCGGCGATCTGCATGTCGGGCGCGCCGAGCAGGCCGTGCGCGATCGCCTTGAACAGCAGGGAGGCGGCGAACAGCGTGTAGATCCCGAGGCCGACCTGGACCAGGTTGAACGCGCGCCGGTCCTCGGGCGCGCGGCGGCCGCGCTCGCTCATCGCGACGAACCAGCCCGCGACCAGCGCCGCTCCCGCCACGCCGAGCTGGCTGAGTCCCACGGCCAGCAGCAGCCAGCGCCGCCAGTCGAGCGGCGTCGCCCCGCTCTTGGCCAGGCCCAGCGCCGCGAGCGCGAACACCGCCAGCATGCTCCAGAACAGCACCACCGGCCCCACGCCGCGCCCGCCGACGAACAGCGTCCAGCGGCCCGGGGGCACGACGAGCTCCACGTGCGAGTTCACCGACGGCGCGCCCAGGCCGACCTCGGGCGCGCGCAGGAACGGGCGCATGCCGCCGGGCTGGCGCCAGTCCGCCTCCACCAGGGCTGCTGGCTCCCGTCCACGCGCGCGGCGAGCAACTCGGCGCCCTCGGGCAGGACGAAGGTCTGCCGGTCGCCGCGGCTGGTGCGCAGGCGCACGGCCAGCGTCGCGTCGGTCGCGCGCACGCCCGGCGTCAGGCGCAGGACGCTCTGGTCGATGGTCAGCGTCTGTCCGACCACCGAGCCGGGGCGCGTGATGTCGAGCGTCAGCGTCTCGCCCGGCCACGGCCGGTACTCCAGGTCGCGGGGCCCCGAGGCCTCGCGCTCGAAGGTCGGCGGCAGGCCCTTGGCGTTCAGGTGCCACAGCGGGCCCGGCTCCACGCGCCAGGACTCCGTCCACGGCCTGCCCGCCGGCGCGCTCAGCGCGAGCGTCTTGGTCTCCGGCAGGACCGAGCTCCACTCGACGGACGGCGACTGCGGCGGCAGGCTCACCTGCGCCTTGCCCTCCGTCGCGCGCACGTCGGGCGAGGTGATGGACTCGCCGGGCAGCAGCGGGACGGCGACCACCACCGGAGCGCCCAGCGGGGACAGGCGCGTCACCCGCGTCGTCACCGTCCAGGTCAGGCCGAGGCGCACCGTGCGCTCGACGCGCAGGAAAGGCGGGAACGTCCCCTGCGCCCGCGCCGCCGCCGCGGCCGCCGCGACCGGCTCGGCGCCGCGCGCGCGGGAGAGCTGGAGGTTGTCCTCCGGCCGCCCGTTCTCGCGCAGTCCGTGCAGGTTCCAGCCCGACAGGGACGCGTCCACGCGCCGGGGCTTGAGCGGCAGGCCGAGCTGGACCGCGTCCGTCTGCGGCAGCGGCCCTTCCAGCGTCAGCTCGTGCGCTCCCGCGGGCACCGGCGCCCACAGCGAGCCGTCGCCGTCGCGGCGCACCGTCACCGGCGCGCCGTCCAGCGTCCCGCGCACCGGCGTCCAGTCGCGCCCGCCGGTCGGGATCGGCACCGCCGTCGCCCACGCCGCGTGCACGGTGAAGCGCATCGTCAGCCAGTCGCCGGCCGCCTTGAGCGTCAGCGACGGGCTCTCCGCGCACAGCGGCGCGCACGCCGGGGCTTCGGTGAGCCGCGCCTTCAGCTGGTCGAGCAGGTTCTGCGGGGGGAAGTCCGCCGCCGACGCGCGCCCGGACGCGAGCGCGAGCAGCGCCAGCGGCAGCAGCGCCTTCTTGAGCGCCGCGCGTCCTTCGGGCGCGAGCAAAGACTTGAGCCACGGCCCCACCGGCAGGTCGGCCAGCAGCAGGCCGAGCAGGATGGTCAGCAGGACGCGCGCCAGCGCCAGCGCGAAGTTCGCGCCCGGCGGCAGCAGCCACAAGCGCAGCGCGTGACCCTGCGGCACCGGCCCGCGCCAGGCGATCCGCGCCGAGTTCCACGACCAATAGGGCAGACCGGGCCCCGTGTTCACGCGCGCGTTCGGGTCGAGGCGCATCTGCGTCATCACGTCGCTGTAGTAGGACGGGGCGGGGCGCTTCATCTTGACCCCGAAAGAGCCGCCGATGGAACCGTAGGCCATCCCTTTTCCCGACGGCATCGGCGCCGGAGCCGGCGCGGACATCGGCATGTCCGCGTCCTTGTCGTCGGCCTCGGCGGCGTCCTCTTGAGGCTCCTCTTCGGCGCCCGCCTCCATCTGCGCCGCGGCGCCGGCGATCATCTCCTGTTTCGCCCGCGCCATCCGTTCGAGCTGGCGCAGCGCGCCGCGTCGGGCGGCGTTCTGTTTGAGGAAATCCAGGCTCTCGCCGACGTTCTTCGCGGACTTGTCCTGGTTCCCGGAATCCATGCCCAAGGGCTCGCTGTCCGCGCGCGGCTGGACGGACTGGTAGGGATACTCGAGGACGGGGAAGGCGCCGCGGCGGATCTGCGTGAGGAAGAACGGGAGCGCGATCAGCGCCAGCGCGACGAGCGAGGCGCGGCGGGCCAGGCGCACCCAGCGCGACGCCGACAGCTCCGCCGGCAGGGCGCGGTCGAGCGCGGCCAGCAGCAGCGCGGCCAGCCACACCCAGCGCGGCGCGCCGGGCTCGTGCCACAGCAGGGCCAGGCCGGCCAGGCTCACGGCGCCCCAGGCCTTGCCGTACAGGCGCAGGAAGGCGGCGGAGGCGACGAGGACGAGGAAGAAGTCGAGCAAGGTCAACGACGAGACCCAGGTGGGGCGCGCGGAGTCGGCGCCGAAGGCGTGCACGAGCCTCCAGCCCGGAGGCAGGTGCAAAGTGACGGCGACCGATTCGAAGTCGTGCTTCCAGCCGGACGCGGTGAGGCGGCGGCCCTCGACGCGGCTGTCGGCGGTCACGTCCACGTCGCGCGAGCGGACCTCCAGGCCCGCGGGCGCGCCGGAGGCGAGCGCGGTCAGGAACTGGTCGGCGCCGCCGGCCGACACGCGGCCGAGGACGGTCTCCGGCGAGGACTCCAGGCGCCACGAGCGGCCGAGGCGGCCCTGAAGGCGGTCGCGCGCGGAGAAGCCGCGGCCGTCGAAGTCCAGCCACAGCGCGCGGTCGAGCGTCAGCCGGTCGGGCTCGGGCGGGTCGTCGCCGCGCCGGCGCTCGACGAGCTTCAGCGCGCCGCCGGGCTTGACGAGGTAGGCGGGCAAGGTCTTCCAGTCCGGGTACAGCTCGGTCTGGGACGGGTCGAGCGAGGGCGCGCCCTCCACGTCGGCCTGGCGGAGGGAAGGTCTTCCAGTCCGGGTACAGCTCGGTCTGGGACGGGTCGAGCGAGGGCGCGCCCTCCACGTCGGCCTGGCGGAGGGACGGGCGCGCGTCGAACACCCAGGCCTCGTCCTCGGCCCAGGGCCCGTTCGGCTTGGGCAGGGCGATGACGGCGCCGGGCGCCTCGCGGCGCGCGGTGAGCATCACGTCCCAGGTGCCGGAGCGGGCCTGCACGCGCAGGCGGCCGTCGGCGTCCAGGCGCGCGGGCAGGGGGCTGACCAGCGAGAGCGGGGAGAAGCCGTCGGGCAGGGCGCGCGACAGGACCAGTTCGCGGTCGGCGCCGGAGACTTTCAGCTGGACGCGCGTGACCAGCATCAGCGGGACCTCGTCGATCAGGCGGCGGTGGACGGTGAGCGCCAGGCCCGCGTTCTCCTTGGGCGCGGCGGGGCGCGCGCGCGACTGCAGCCACAGGCGGCTGGCGTCGTCGCGCAGGGGGAACGGGACGGCGGCGCCGCGAACGGTCAGCGCGAGCAGGCCGATCTCGGTCGGGATCTCGAGCTGGTCGGGCAGGCGGTCCCACTTGAAGGACCCCGTCACCCGGCGCGCGCCGGGCTTGAGGCGCAGGGCGGGCGCGCCGCCGCGCTCCGTGACCGGGACGGCGGCGCCGTCGGCCTTCACGTCGATGGGCCAGCGCTCGCTCCCGCCCGGCAGCGAGACCCACTCCTCGGCCTCGACCTTCCACGACGCCTCGAAGGTCCCGCCGGTCTCGGTCAGGGAGAGCTTCAGGACGCCGGGCCACGCGCAGGACGCCGTGCCGGAGCCGCGCCGCGCGGAGCACAGCTCGGTCTCGTGGCCGCGCAGCACCCAGCCGACCCAATCCTTCAGCGGGGCGGGGACCTCCTCGCGCTTCATCGGCTCGGCGAACGCCGCCGTGGACAGGATGGTGACGGCCAGGAACGCGGCTCGCGCGTGGCGCATGGGGAAGTCCTCCGTGCGCGCATTGTAGTCCCCTCGGGACGGGAGCGCAAGCCCTCTGACCGATCCGGCCCATCCGTCGGCCCCGACCCGGCGAGGTGACCGCGCGCGTCTGAAATTGCTAGCGTGTCGTCGATGAGGATGACGACGCTGGCCCTCGCGGCCGCCGCGCTGCTGGCCGCTTCCGCCTCCGCGGGTCTGTTCTGGCGCGACAAGCTGTTCAGCGCCTGGACCGAGAAGCCCCTGCCGGTGAACGCCGACGACTCCGATTGGAAGGACTCGTCCGCGTTCGAGGCGGAGGGCCTGGGCGTCCTGGCGACGAACGACGCCGACACCCTGTGGCTGCTGGTCACCGCCCGCACCCGCGACGCCCGCGACCTCCTGGTCGGCGAGACGAAGCAGGACCTGGCGGTGTGGTTCCTGGCGCCGGACGGCAAGACCCGCCGATGGGGCGTGCGCCTGCCCTACAGCCATCGCGAGTCGCTGGCGACCGCGCTGCGCGACCCCGCCGGGGTGGATCCGCAGCCCGAGCTCGCGACGTGGACGGGCGCGACGGTCTCGACCGAGGCCTGGCCCGCCGACCTGGCGGGCATAGCGGCGATCGGCGTTGACCACGAGACCCGTCGCCACGTCGACGTCCACGCTCTGGCCACGCTCGTCGACGACGGGCGCGACGGTCTCGACCGCCTCCGCGACGATCTCGCGGAGC
>JACQBB010000269.1 GCA_016194625.1 Elusimicrobiota bacterium
ACGCTCACCGGCGGCTCCGGCGCCGTCGGCGTGGTTCTCACCGACGGCAGCTTCGGCAAAAAGGGCCCCAAGCTGCTCGGCGGCACCACGCTCGCGGCACCCCAGCACTGGGACCTGTGCCAGTGGGACCGCGACTTCATGCGCACCGACGCTCCCGCGGTGCTCAAGAACGGCATGGAGCTCGCGAAGCTGACCTGGAAGAGCTTTTCCCAAAAGATGGGCTGGTCCAGCGCCGACATGAACAAGACGATCACCCACCAGGTCGGCGGCCCCCAGACGACGGCGCTCCTGACCGCCTGCGGCGTCGGCTCCGACAAGGATTTCCCGACCTACGAGTTCCTGGGCAACATCGGCACGGTGAGTCTCCCGCTGACCGCCGCCCTGGCCGAGGAGCGCGGCTTCCTCGAGAAAGGCGACAAGGTCGGTTTTATCGGCATCGGCTCGGGCCTGAACTGCATGATGCTGGGGCTCGAGTGGTAGACAAGGCGCTTTACCCGTTCACCGGCCGCCGCATCGACCTCGGCGGCTACCAGATGCATTACCTGGACGAGGGCAAGGGCGAGACCGTGGTGATGGTGCACGGCAACCCGACCTGGTCGTTCTACTTCCGCGAGGTCGTGAAGGCCCTGCGCGGTCGGTACCGCTGCGTCGTGCCCGACCACATCGGCATGGGCCTGTCGGACAAGCCCGGCGACGACCGCTACCCGTACACGCTCAAGCGCCGCATCGACGACCTGGACGCCCTGCTCGCGAAGGTCGCCCCGAAAGGCCCCGTGACGCTCATCGTCCACGACTGGGGCGGCATGATCGGCATGGGCTGGGCCGTGCGCCATCCCGAGCGCGTCGCGCGCATCGTGGCCCTCAACACCGGCTGCTTCCGCCTGCCCGCCCAGAAGCCGCTCCCGTGGCCGCTGACCCTGTCGCGCACGCCGCTCGGCGCCCTGCTCATCCGCGGCGGCAACGCGTTCGCCGACGCCGCCGCGCGCGTGTGCGCCGTGAAGCGCCCGCTCAGCCGCGAACTACGCGCCGCGTACACCGCCCCGTACCGCAGCTGGCGCGACCGCATCGCGACCCTGCGCTTCGTGCAGGACATCCCGCTGTCGCCGGCCGACCCCGCGTGGGACGCCGTCGCGGGCGTGGAGGAGAAGCTCCCTCTGCTGCGCTCCGTGCCCGTGTTCCTGCCGTGGGGCTTGAAGGATTGGGTGTTCGACCGGCACTTCCTGGAAGGCTGGAAGGCGCGCTTCCCGGACGCCGAGGTCAAGGAGTTCGCGGACTGCGGCCACTATCTGCTCGACGACGCGCCCGAGGCGATCCCCATGATCGCCGACTTCCTGTCGCGCCACCCGCTGAAGAGCGCGGCATGACGACGGCGGTCCGCCCCGACGTCGCGACGCGGTTCCTGGAGACCGCCGCGCGCCTGGGCGACCGGCCCGCGCTCGTCCGGGGAGAGGAGACGGCGACCTTCGCCGCGCTGGCCCGCGACGTGGAGCTCCTGGCCGCGGGCTTCCGCCGCGCCGGCGTCCGGCCCGGCGACCGCGCCGCCCTGCTCGTCCCGCCCGGCCGCGACTTCTTCGCCTGCACCTTCGCCCTGTTCCGAGCCGGCGCCGTGCCCGTGCTGATCGACCCGGGCATCGGGTTCCGGAACATGGGCCGCTGCCTGGCCGAGGCCGAGCCCGCGGCGTTCATCGGCTCGCCGAAGGCTCACGCCGCGCGCTGGCTGGGCCGCTGGGCGCCGTCGGCGTCGCTGAGCGTCGTCGCCGACGGCCGCGTCCCGGGCCTGCGCGACACCCGCGAGCTGCGCGACTTCGGCGCGCGCGCCCCGTTCGAGGCCGCGGTCCCGGCGCCGGACGCGCCCGCCGCCGTCCTGTTCACCTCGGGCTCCACCGGCGCGCCGAAGGGCGCCCTGTACACCCACGGGATCTTCGCGGCCCAGGTGGACATGCTCCGCGAGATGTTCGCCATCGCGGAAGGCGAGGTCTCCGTCCCGACCTTCCCGCTGTTCGCTTTGTTCGACGTCGCGCTGGGCATGACCGCCGTGATCCCGGACATGGACTTCACCCGCCCCGGCTCGGTGGACCCGGCCATGATCGTGTCGCTCCTGCAGCGTCGCCGCGCCCACCAGCTGTTCGGCTCGCCCGCGCTGATCGACCGCGTCGGCCGCTTCGGCGAGCGCCACGGCGTGGCCCTGCCCCACCTGCGCCGCGTGATGTCGGCCGGCGCGCCGGTGCCCGCGAAGACCCTCGCGCGCTTCTCGACCATGCTGGCCGCCGGCGTCCAGGTCTTCACGCCGTACGGCGCCACCGAGGCCCTGCCCGTCGCGCTGACCGGCTCCGCGGAGGTGCTGTCCGAGACCGGCGCCCTGACCGCGCGGGGAAAGGGCGTGTGCGTCGGCCGCCCCGTGAAGGGCATGGAGGTCGCGGTCATCGGCATCTCCGACGACGCGATCCCTTCATGGGACGACTCGCTGCGCGTGAAGGAAGGCCAGACCGGCGAGATCGTCGTGAAGGGGCCCGTCGTCACGAAGGAGTACTTCCGCCGCCCCGAGGCGACGGCGCTCGCCAAGATCGCCGACGGCGGCGAGGTGCGCCACCGGATGGGCGACCTGGGCTATTTCGACGACAAGGGACGCCTGTGGTTCTGCGGCCGGAAGTCGCACCGCGTGAAGACGGCGAGCGGCGAGCTGTACACGATCCCGGTCGAGGGCATCTTCAACGCGGTGGAAGGCGTGAAACGAACGGCGCTGGTAGGCGTCCGTGGCGAGGCCGTCCTTTGCGTGGAACCTGAGCCGGGCACGAATGCCGAGCGCCTCAGGGAGACGCTCCAGGAAATCGGGAAACGGTCCCCGCCTGCTCACAACGTCAAAAAATTCTTGTTCCATCCGTCCTTCCCCGTGGACATCCGCCACAACGCGAAGATCTTCCGCGAGAAGCTCGCCGTCTGGGCCGAAGGGGAGCTGCGCTGATGCGCGCGCTGGTGACCGGCGGCGGCGGGTTCCTGGGCTCGGCGATCGCGCGCAAGCTGCGCGAGCGCGGCGACGAGGTGCGGGTGTTCGGCCGCGGCTCGTACCCCGAGCTCGAGGCCATCGGCATCGACACCATGCGCGGCGACCTCGCCGACGGCGACGCCGTCCGCGCCGCGTGCGAGGACCGCGACGTGGTGTTCCACGTGGGCGCGAAGGTCGGCCTGTGGGGCGCGTACGAGGACTACTTCGCCGCGAACGTGACCGGGACCAAGAACGTCCTGCGCGCCTGCGTGGAGGAGGGCATCGGCAAGCTGGTGTTCACCGGCTCGCCGAGCGTCGTCTTCGACGGCCGCGACGTCGAGGGCTGGGACGAGACGGCGCCGTACCCGGAGCGCTTCGACTCGCACTACTCGCGCACGAAGGCCCAGGCCGAGGAGATGGTGCTGGCCGCCAACCACGACCGGCTCGCGACCGTGTCCCTGCGCCCGCATCTGGTCTGGGGCCCCGGCGACCGCCACCTGCTGCCGCGCATGGTCGCGCGCGCCCGCGCGGGCCGCCTGTACCGCATCGGCGAGGCCAACAAGCCGATCGACACCCTGTACGTCGACGACGCCGTCGAGGCCCACGTGCTCGCCGCCGTCCAGCTCTCGCCTCTGTCGGAGATCGCCGGCAACGCCTACTTCCTGTCCGCGGGCGACCCGCGCCCGGTGTGGGACATCGTGGACAAGATGCTGGCCGCCGCCGGCCTGCCGCCGACCCGGAAGTCGGTGCCGTTCGGCTTGGCGATGTCCGCGGCGAAGGCGTGCGAGGCGTCCTGGCGCCTGCTCCGCGTGGACACGGAGCCGCCGCTGACGCGCTTCCTGGTCAGCCAGCTGACGACGGCGCACTGGTTCGACATCTCGGCGGCCAAGCGCGACCTGGGCTGGAGGCCGCGCGTCGGCATCGACGAGGGCATGCGCCGCCTGGCGCAGTGGATCCGCTCGGCCAGGCCCTTCGACCCATAGCGGGCCGGTCCAAAGTTCGCCCGGAAGTCGCCCGTTCGTCTCAGGCGGGGGGAGGGGGTTCCTGCTACGATGAAGGCGCTTGCGACGAGCCTTCCTCGCCCTGGCCCTCGTGTCCGCCGCCTCCGCGGCCGTCCTGGCCGCTCCTCGGGACGACCTGAGCCGGCAAGCCCTGCGGATGCGCCGGGAGATCCGCCGCCAGGCCGCCGAGCGCACGCTGTCGGACGCGGAGCTGCGCTCCCGCCTCGCCGCGCTGAAGGCCCTCCACGAGAAGGCTCCCGACCCGAAGACCGCCGCGTCGCTGGCGCGCGCCGAGTCGAACCTGGAGCTCCTGCTCGCCGGCCAGCCGCTGCCGCCGCCCGAGGAGAGCGACGAGGCCGAGGGCGAGGCCGCGGGAGACCCGGCCGACGAGCGCGAGTCGCCGATCCGCCCCGCGCCGGAGCTCGACGCCGTCCGCGTCGTCGCGGCGCCGTCCGCGCCCGCGGCGGCGGCCGGCTACTTCGACCGCTCGCGGCCGCTCGCCGCCGCCGTCGTCGCGTTCGAGCCCGACCTCTCGCCGAGCGCGGAGCTGACCGGCTGGCTCTCCGGGGGCGACGACGCCGCGCGGCGCGCGCGCCTGCGCGAAGCCTCGGTCCGCCTGCTCGCCTCGCTCGGCCGCGGCGACGCGGCCGGGGCCCGCGCCGACGCCCTCGCCGACCGGCTGCACAAGCGTCTCTCGACGCACCCGCACCGGGAGCGCTTCGCGTCCCTGCGCCTGCGCGCCGCGGCGGGCCGCCTGCGCCTGGCCTACGCGCTCAGGGACGGGACCCGGGCCGACGAGGACCTGGGAGACCTGGCCGAGTGGACGAGCGTCGCCGCGGCCGGCGGGGCCGGCGGCGGCCGCGGCCC
>JACQBB010000270.1 GCA_016194625.1 Elusimicrobiota bacterium
CGGTCGTGATCTACGGCGGCCTCTTTCTCATGCTCGGCCTCTTCTTCGGCGCGGGCTTCGCGCAGATCGTGCAGGCCTTCCCCAAGCCGACGCTCGGCGTCCTGCTCGGCTTCGAGGGCCTGGCGATGCTCGGCCTGATCCGCGACCAGGCCGGCGACCGCCGCGACTTCGCGCTCACGCTCCTGCTCGGCCTGGTCGCCGCCTTCACGCCGTACGGCTACCTGACCGCGCTCGTCGCGGGCACCGCCCTGCACCGGCTGAAGGACCGCCTCGGACTGCAGGCCCTGCGCTAAGCGCCGGCCGCGTCCCAGCGGTCCCGGAACCGGAGGGACGCGTTGACGAGCGCGAGGAGGACCGGCACCTCGACCAGCGGGCCGATGACGGCCGCGAACGCCTGGCCGGAGTCCAGGCCGAACACCGCCACCGACACCGCGATGGCCAGCTCGAAGTTGTTGCTGGCCGCGGTCAGCGCGAGCGTCGCGGAGCGCGCGTAGTCGGCGCCCGCGGCCCGGCTCAGACGGAAGCTCAGGAAGAACATCGCCGTGAAATAGAGCGTCAGCGGCGCGGCGACGCGCAGGACGTCGGACGGCAGGCGCACGATCGTCCCGCCCTTCAGGCTGAACATCACCGCGATGGTGAACAGCAGGGAGACCAGCGTCAGCGGCGAGACGGCGGGGACGAAGACGCCCTCGTACCAGGCGCGGTCCTTGAGCTTCAGGAGGACGAGGCGCGTCAGCGCGCCCGCGGCGAACGGGACGCCGAGGTACAGCGCGACGCTCCGGGCGATCTCGCCCATGCTCACGCGCACGACGGCGCCCGTCAGGCCGAGCTTCGGCGGCAGGACGGTCACGAAGAACCAGGCGTACGCGCTGTAGAACAGGACCTGGAACACGCTATTGAACGCGACGAGGCCCGCGGCGTACTCGGCGTCGCCGCAGGCGAGCTCGTTCCAGACGACGACCATCGCGATGCAGCGCGCCAGGCCGATCATGATCAGTCCCGCCATGTAGTCGGGACGGTCGCGCAGGAACAGCGCGGCCAGCGCGAACATCAGGACCGGGCCGATCACCCAGTTCTGGACCAGCGACAGCGCCAGGACCTTGCCGTCGCGGAACACGTCGCCCAGCTCCTCGTAGCGGACCTTCGTGAACGGCGGGTACATCATCAGGACCAGGCCGATCGCGATCGGCACGTTCGTCGTCCCGACCGAGAAGCGCTGGACGAACGCGGCCGTCCCCGGGACGAGCCAGCCGAGGCCGACGCCCAGGGCCATCGCCGCGAAGATCCAGGCGGTCAGCCAGCGGTCCAGGAACGACAGACGCCCGGAGACGCCGGCGGACGCGCTCACGCGCCCACCTCGGCGATCAGGACCTTCACGCGCGCCTCGATGTCGTCGCGCACCGCGCGGAACCCGTCGAGCGGGAGATGCTTGGGGTCGGGCAGCGCCCAGTCGAGGCGCCGGACCGCGGGCAGGTGCGGGCAGGCGTCGCCGCAGCCCATCGTGACGACCGCGTCCCACCGTCCCGGCGGCAGGTCGTCGAGCCCCTTCGAGCGCTGGACGCCCAGGTCCACGCCCTTCTCCTTCATCACCGCGGCGGCGGTCGCGTTGACCTTGCCCGACGGGCGCGAGCCGGCGCTGTACGCCTCGACCGCGCCCGCGCCGTGCAGGCGCGCGAAGCCCTCGGCCATCTGGGAGCGGCAGGAGTTCTCGACGCACACGAACAGGAGGCGGGGCTTCATGGGATGCTCCTAGCAGGGCCGGCGCGTCAGGGTCTTCAGGCGCGCCCGGTCGCCGTGGGCGTCGGCCTCGGCGGCGACGGAGGCGAGCAGGCGCGACGCGACGGGGTCCTTCGCCGCGGACAGCGCGTAGTGGCGCCAGCGCCCGCGCTTCTCGACGCGGAGCAAGCCCGCGCCCTGCAGCGCGGCCAGGTGGCGGGAGACGGTCGGCTGGGGCAGGCGCAGGACCGCGACGAGGTCGCACACGCACAACGGGCCCGCGGAGAGCAGGCGCAGGGAGCGGCGGCGGATCGGCTCGGCGACGGCGCGGAACAGGAGGTCGTGGCTCATATATTCATCCATCCGGATATATGAATATATCATGGAGCCCGGCCGCCGGTCAATCCGGGGACAGGGCGGCGTGCTCGCCGGACACGCGCGCGGCGCTCCACAGCCAGACCAGCGCGAACGGCACGCCGAGCAGGGCGACGCCGGTCTCGCCGAGTCCGCCCGCGCGCGCGCCGAGCAGGAGGAACCCCGCGCCGCCGCGGGCGAACCGGTACACGAACATCTCGATGAAGGCCTTCACGCGGTACAGCGTGTCCTTGTCGGTGGCGGTGTAGGTGCTCTCCTTGGCGGTCTTGAACCAGGTGTAGCGGGCGACTCCCTCCAGAGCCATCACGGCCGCGGCCAGGCGCAGTCCGGGGTAGGCCGGGAACAGGACGAACAGCGCCAGGTTCGCCAGCGACGCCGTCGCCAGGCAGCCGCCGACGCCGAGGGTCCTCAGCGCGGGGCCCGCGAGCAGGGCGCCGGCGACGAACGAGCCGAGCCCCGTCCACAGGTCCACGCCGGCGAAGAACGCCGCCATCCCGCGCGCGTCGCCCGCGAAGGCGCGCGCGGCCTCGGTGTCGTACACGAACTTGGTCAGGTCGGGGACCAGTCGCTCGAGCGCGACCAGCACGGCCAGCCAGACCAGGAACTTGGAGGCCAGGATGGTGCGCACGACGCCGGCCGCCGGCTCGGGCGCCGCCGACCCGGGCGGGCCGCCGGCCTTGCCGCGCCCGCGCGCGCGCGACTCCATGAACAGGAAGATCGGCACGGTCAGCGCGAACACGCCGGCCGCGGCGGCGAGCATGGCCGCCGGCCCGAGCAGGAGCACGAAGCGCTTCACCGCCCAGGTCCCGGCGATGGTGCCGACCGGCGCCGCCGCGGCCATCGGGCCGAAGGCGACCGACGACTCCGACGGCGAGAACACGTCGTCGGCGTAGGTCCAGAACAGCGTCACCGCCATGATGCCGAACACGTCGCACCACAGGAAGTAGAAGAACGACAGCGCCTTCCAGCCGGCGACGGCGCTGGCGGCGGCTCCCCCGCCCAGGCTGACCGCCAGGAAGGCGAGCGCCCCGCCGATCAGCCGGCGGCGCGAGGCGCGCGCGAAGCGCGAGTAGCCCCAGACGACGGCGCCGGTCAGCGTCGCGCTGGCCAGGTACACCCACGGCAGGCTGGACGGACCGAAGCGCGTCATCAGCAGCGCGTCGCGCGCGGGGCCGATCATCGAGTAGGCGCCGATGGTCAGCAGGTACCACAGGAAGCCCGCCGCGACGAGCGGCTTCAGGTCATCCGCCACGGGCCCCCGCGAGCAGCGTCCGCGCCTCCGCCCACTGCCGGCTCAACGCCTCGGAGACGGCGCCGACGCGGCGCGCCGAGTCGAGCAGCGGGAAGGAGGACGCCGCGCCGCGCGCCCACGCGCCGCCCGCGCCGGGGTTCAAGCTCCCCTCCTCGGCCAGGCCCGCCCTCTCGACGCGCACCTTCCCGTCCGGGAAGCGGGCGGCCAGCGCCGACAGCGTCCCGGCGACCGCGTCTCGCGGCACGAAGCGCCGGCGCAGGCGCGACCAGCGCGCGAGGAACGCCAGTCCGCGCAGGACGTCGTAGTCGTAGAAGCGCGGGAACCCGATCTTGAGGAAGGACTCCTTCATCACGCGGCCGTCGCTCCGGCGGCAGGCCAGGCGCCGCTCGATCAGATACTCGGCGCCGCGGTCGACGAACGACTCCTCGGCCGGCGAAAGCGCGCGCGGGGCGGAGAGCACGGCCTCCAGCGCGGGCACGGTGGACTGGATCGACGACGCGGTCCCCTTCGCGTAGGCCCGCTCGTCGCAGTTCAGGCCGCCGTCGGGCAGCTGATACCGCAGCAGCCACGCCCGCATCCACGGCGCGCGCGCGTCGGCGTCCACGCCCGCGGCCTCCAGCGCCTGGAGCATGTTGCCCAGGCCGCAGTGGCACAAGCCGTCGCGGTGGTAGTCCTTGCCGGGCGGGAGCGGCTCGCGCGGGTTCGGGAACCAGCGCGGGTACTTCTCCTCGATCGCCGCGAACATCGCCTCGGCGGCCTCGCGCGGGACGGCGTCCGCCCGGCCGAGCTCCCAGAGCAGGGTCATGTGCCACCACGGCGAGTCCCACTTCGGCCAGTACGGGTCGCGGGCCAGGCTCTCGCGCGCTTTCGCGGAGCCCAGGTAGGCGGTCGAGGCGGCGATCCAGCGGTCGAGCATGCGAGGGTCGGGTGATGTTAGCAAAACCGCCTTGACAAATCCCCTAATCGCAACTATAATGGTTACATTATGGCGGCCAACTCCCGGTTCGCGGTCGCGGTCCACGCCCTGGCGCTTCTCGCCTGGCACGAGGACGCGCGCCACAGCTCGCGCGAGATCGCGGGCAGCGTGGCGACGAACCCGGTGGTCATCCGCCGCATGCTGGCCCAATTGGCGCGCGCCGGGATCGTGACGTCGGCGCACGGCTCCAAGGGCGGCTTCCGCCTGGCGCGGAACGCGAAGGACGTCTCGCTGTACGACGTGTACCGCGCGGTGGAGGAGGGCGGCTTCTTCGCCCTCCCCGAGAAGAAGAACGACAAGTGCCCGGTCGCCTGCCGCATGAAGGAGATCCTGGACGGCGTGTTCGCGCGCGTCGAGTCCAAGGTCACGCCCGAACTGCGCCGGGCGACGCTGGCCGACGTGGTGCGCCGCTTGCCGAGCCGGGCCTGAATTTTTTCCAATATATATGTAACTGAGGAGGTTTCAAATGTCCGTCACCGCCCCCGCCGCCAACGCCGCGACCACCCCGGAGTCCCTGCTCACCAGCCTGCGCTGGCGCATCGCCACCAAGAAGTTCGACCCCGCCATGAAGATCCCCGCCGAGCGCTGGGCCGCC
>JACQBB010000271.1 GCA_016194625.1 Elusimicrobiota bacterium
CAGCGGTGGTTGCAGCGCAGGGTCGTGACGACCACGTGCAGGGCCGGGCCCTGCCACAGGACGCGGTTGCGGCGCGCCCAGCGCTCCGACATGGAGTCGAAGTCCATGCGGTCGCGGATGAAGCCGTCGGCGGCCAGCGCGTCGGTCAGCGGCTCGCCGTCCTTCAGCGCGCCGGCCAGGAACGCGCGGAACTGCGCGTCGTCGAGCAGGCGCCAGCGGCCCAGGTCGTTGGTGATCAGAGTCTTGCCCGCGACCGGGCGGAAGCGGAAGGGGCCGGTCTTGACGGGGTCGTGGGCCGGGAACGCCGCGGCGGGCGCGCTCATCGGCCCTTCGCCTTGCCCGGGGCCTTGGGCTTGGCGGCCTTGGCGGGCTTGCGCGCGGGGACGGCGGGCTTGTCCGCGTCGGCTGGGCCCGCCTTCTTGCCGAACTTCTCCTCCCACGGCACCGACACGCCCAGCGGGTCGGCGGCGGAGTCGCCGCCCTCGATCTCGGCGAGCAGGCGGTCGATCTCCTTCTCCAGGGCCTCGTCGATCGGCGCCGGGGCCGCCGGGGACGGCGGCGCCTCGCCGGAGGCGCACTCGACGCAGGTCTCGGCGGCGGCCGCGACGGCGACGGCGGACGGCTGAGCGGAGACCAGGGCCTTCGTCACGATGAACTCGCGGATCTTGCGGTTCGACTCGGACACGCGCAGGCGCAGGGCCTGGTGCACCAGCTCGTTGTCGAACTCGCCGCGGACGGTCGCGGACGCGGGCAGGGCGGGCTTGGCCGTCATCGTCACCTTGAGCTTCCCCGTCCCGGACGGCTCGACGCGCACGAAGGCGCGGTCGGTGAACGAGTACGCCGCGTTCTGGACGGCCTCCAGGGGATAGATCCGCTCGTCGATCTCGAACACCGTCTCCGCGCTCGTGCCGCCCATCGTCACCCTCCGTTCTCTCGTCGATGGGGACGGCGCTCGCGCCGTCCCAACCTCAACATGATAGTCGCCTGGCCCCCTCGGGGCCAGGCTCATCTATGGCGCGGACGAGAATGCGCGGTGCAGTAGTCCCCGTCGGAGGCGCGCGGGCCATCCGCGCCGCGCGCGAGGTCCGCGTCCGCGGAGCGCAGGACGCGGTAGACGGTCTTCGGGCTGACGCCGAGGCCGCGCGCGATGTTGGGGACCGGGACGCCGTCGCGATGCCAGGTCCGGATGCAGCGGTCGCGCAGGGTGCACACGGCGCAGCGCAGTCTCACGCCGCGCTTGGGGATCCAGACGCGCCGGCCGCCGAAGGCGGTCTGCAGGCGCTCCAGCGCCTCGGCGCCCAGCACCTCGAGCAGTTTGGCGCCGTCGGTGCCGTCGGCCTCGAACTCGTAGGTGCAGCCGCCCTTGCCCGCGCGCGCCACGGCGTCAGCGGCCGTCCGCCGGAGGAGTCTCCGGTCCGGGCGTCTCGGGCTTCGGCTTCTCGACGGGGAGGCCCTTCTCCAGGCGGCGCATGACCTCCTTCACGTCCCCGCCGGAGGAGCTCATCGGCTGGCCCTTCGAGAACTGGAGCTTCACCGGCTGTTTGGCCTTCTTCGCCTCGGCCTCCGCGCGGCGCTTGGCCTCGGCGTCCGCCTTGGCTTTGACCAGCGCCTCGTGCGAGGACTTCGCGTCGGCCTCGCGCTTGGATTCGGCCGCGCGGCGGCGGGCCTCCTCGCGGCGGAACTCCCGCTCTTGGTCGAGCAGGCGCCGGGACTCGGCCGTGGTCTTGGACAGGCGCGCGCACAGGGACTTCCCGAAGGCGCGCGAAGGGGCCTCGCAGGCCTTGGGCGACTTCTGGGACAGGGTCAGGCACGCCGGCGAGTCGTGACAGCGGGCGGGGTCCCTGAGACCCGTGACCAGGGCCGCGCGCTCGCGGCAGTCGCGCCGGGCCTCGGCGTCGCCGATGCGCGCGCAGGCCGAACCGTCGCCGCTCCACGACGCGAGATTGGCCTCGCAGTCGTCGGCCGGGCGCATCAGGCCCTCCTTCTTGAGCGTCGCGCAGGCCTCGAGCGGGCGCCCCGCGCGCGACGCCGCCAGGAAGGCCGAACAGCCCCGCTCCACCGCGGGCCCGCGGGCGCCGTCGGCCTCGAACATCTGCCGGCACCCGGCCTCCGCCGCTCCGCCCTTGACGACGAGGACGACGAACCGGGCGTGACCGGCGAGCGCGCGGCACGCCCCCGCCGCGTCCAGCGGTCCGCCGACGAACGGGCCCTTCAGCCCGCTGAGCGGCGCGCACCCTCCGCCGACGCCCTGCAATTCCCGGCACGACGCCAAGTCCACGAGCTTGCGCGCCTCCTCCGACGAGATCGTCTCCAGGTCGCGCCGCGAGACCGGGTCGGCCAGCAGGGCCGCGACGTCGAGCGCCCCGTCGGCGGAACAGCGGGACGAGAGACGCGCCTCGGCCGTCGCGGTCGCCGTCGAGACGCCGACGGGGCCGGGTTTGGGCGCGGGGGCGGCCAGCGCGGCCGCGGCGATGAGGAGAGACAGGGAGGTCGTCATCTCGGGCAGCAGAACACGTGAGCGACGGAGTCGTCCTTCTTCAGCGTCATCCAGCGCGGGTTGCCGGTGCCGCCGACGCCGTTGTCCAGGCCCCAGACCTGGGTGGAGGTCGCGCCCGCGTTCGACTCGACGAGGACCTGGCCGCCGCGGTTGGCGTAGCTCCAGCCCTCGATGTACAGGCCGGGCGAGAAGCTCGCGTACGAGCCTCCCCCGCAGACGTTGCCCTGGGTCACGTCGACCTCGGCGCAGGCGGTGTTGGTGTTGTCGATGTAGAGGTAGCCGCGGTTCGACGCCCACGGCGTGCTCGAGCCGAGGCCGAGGTTGCCCTGGATGCGGCTGGACCCGCCGAAGGTCGCGGAGAGCATGACGTTGGCGCCGGTGACCGCGTTCTGGTTCCAGGTGCTCAGGTAGAACACGTCGCTCTGGTTGAAGATGCGCGAGGCGCTGGCCGCCGACCAGAACATGATGCTGGAGTCGTGCCGCGTGCCCGCGTCGCTGCCGATGACGATGTCGGCCGCCTTCGGGTCCCCGGGATTGACCGCGTTCGCGCCGGTCCCGAGGAGCTTCTGCATGTAGGCGCTGCCGGTGACGTCGAGCTTCGAGGCTCCGTCGGCGGCCGCGCCGGCGCTCAGGGCCGCCCCGCCGATGAGGACGCGCCCCGCGTCGCGCGCCAGGAAGGAGTTGTTCGTCGTGATCATCTGCGTGTACACGCCCATCGGCGCGGGATAGTAGGTCGTGAGCGTCACGCTCTCCGAGGCCAGCTCGCCGGCGCAGGCCAGCAGGAGGCCCGCGACGAGCCACGGCCGCAGGGCGGGCCGCTCGCACGAGAGCTTGAGGCGGATCTCGACGCAGCGCTCCATCACGGGGGAGTATACCCCCGCGCCCCGGGTCCGACTATGGCGCGCGTCATAGTGCCCGGCTCCCGGGATTGGCACCCTCGTTGCTAACCTTCGGGGGTATGAAAACCCCTCTTCCCCCCGAGCCGTACAAGATCAAGATGATCGAGCCGATCCGCCTGGGCCCCGCGGCCGAGCGCAAGGCGCGTCTTAAGGAAGCCGGCTACAACACCTTCCTGCTGAGCAGTCGGGACGTGTACATCGACCTGCTCACCGACTCCGGCACGAACGCGATGAGCGACAACCAGTGGGCCGCGCTGATGATCGGCGACGAGGCCTACGCGGGCAGCCGCAGTTTCGAGCGCCTGGAAGCCGCGATCCGGGACGTGTACGGCTTCCAATACGTGGTCCCCACGCACCAGGGCCGCGGCGCCGAGCACCTGCTCTCCAAGTCCTGGATCACGCCCGGCCAGTACGTGGCCGGCAACATGTACTTCACGACGACCCGCGCCCACATCGAGCTGGCCGGCGGCATCTTCGAGGACGTCATCGTCGACGAGGCCCACGACCCGCGCGCGGAGCTCCCGTTCAAGGGCAACGTGGACCTGGCCAAGCTGGAGAAGTTCATCGCGCGCGTCGGAGCCAAGAAGATCGCCTACGTGGCGGTCGGCTGTCCGGTCAACATGGCCGGCGGCCAGCCGGTGAGCCTGGAGAACCTGCGCAAGACCTCCGAGCTGTGCCGCGGCAAGGGCATCCGCCTGGTGATGGACGGCGCGCGCGCCGTGGAGAACGCGGCGATGATCCGCGCCCGCGAGAAGGCCTACAAGGGCAAGCCGGTGGCCGTCATCCTCAAGGAGATGTGCCGGCTGGTGGACGCGATCTCGGTCTCGGCCAAGAAGGACGCCTACGTCAACATCGGCGGCTTCCTGGCCACGCACGACGCGGACCTGTGCGAGAAGGCGCAGAACCTGTGCGTGCTGTTCGAGGGCCTGCACACCTACGGCGGCCTCGCCGGCCGCGACCTGGAGGCGCTCGCCGTCGGCGTGCGCGAGATGGTCCAGGACGAGTGGATCGAGCACCGGCTGGCGCAGGTCGCCTACCTGGGCGAGCGCTTGGCGGCCGAGGGCGTGCCGGTCGTCAAGCCGTTCGGCGGCCACGCGGTCTTCGTCG
>JACQBB010000272.1 GCA_016194625.1 Elusimicrobiota bacterium
ACCTACAACATCGGCGGCTCCTACACCTGCGAGAACCGCGAGCTGATCGCGAAGGTCCTGCGGCTGATGGGCAAGGACGCCGGGCTCGTCACGCGCGTCGCGGACCGCAAGGGCCACGACCGCCGCTACGCGCTCGACTGCTCGAAGCTCAAGAAGCTCGGCTTCAAGCACGAGGCATCTTTCGCCGAGACCCTGAAGGAGACGATCCGGTGGTACGAAAAGAATCTGGATTGGTGGCGCCCGCTGAAGGTCGCCGGCGGCTACCGCTCGTACTACAAGACGCAGTACAAAGGGAAATGAGCAAGAAGACCGTCGTGCGCAACGGCCACCGGCCGGCCGCCCCCGTCGCCTGGGGCCACACCGGCGGCGGCTGGATCGAGGCCGTCGTCGGCTCGATGTTCTCCGGCAAGACCCAGGAGCTGATCCGCCGCCTGCGCCTGGCGCAGATCGCGCGCCAGAGCGTCCAGGTCTTCAACTCCGCGCTGGACGTGCGCTACGCGAAGGACCACATCGTCTCCCACGACCTGACGAAGACGCCCTCGATCGCGGTCGCCAAGGCCCGCGACATCCTCGTCAAGATCGCGCCCGACACCCAGGTCGTCGGCATCGACGAGGTCCAGTTCTTCGACGAGGAGATCGTCGACGTCTGCGAACGGCTCGCCGACGACGGCCGCCGCGTCATCGTCGCCGGCCTCGACCAGGACTTCCGCGGCGTCCCGTTCCCGGTGACCAGCCGCCTGATGGGCGTCGCCGAGTTCGTCACCAAGAACCTCGCGATCTGCATGGTCTGCGGCAACCCCGCCAACCGCTCCCAGCGCCTCACGTCCGGCAAGAAGGTCATCGACGTGGGCGCCGCCGACAAATACGAAGCCCGCTGCCGCCGCTGCTTCAAAAGATAACGACAAGGGTCAGGCCTTAACTTGTTTGACTTATTCATCGAACCAGTCAAACAAGTTAAGGCCTGACCCTCCCAAGGAGAACGACATGGCCGATCGGCCTTATAAGACGGGCAATCCGGTGGTGGTGATCGAGACGACGGTCGGCAAGGTCGTCGTCGAGCTGTTCCCGAAGGAGGCGCCGGACACGGTGGCCAACTTCATCAAGCTCGTCGAGAAGGGCTATTACGACGGCGTGCTGTTCCACCGCGTGATCCCCAAGTTCATGGTGCAGACCGGCGACCCGACGGGCACCGGGCGCGGCGGGCCGGGCTGGACGATCCTGGACGAGTTCCACCCGAAGCTCCGCCACAATAAGGCGGGCGTGCTCTCGATGGCGAACGCGGGCCCGGACACCGGCGGTTCGCAGTTCTTCATCACGCTGGCCGCGACCCCGCACCTGGACGACCGCCACGCGGTGTTCGGCCAGGTGATCGAAGGCCAGGACGTCGTCGTCAAGATCGGCGACGCGCCGCGCGACCGGATGGACCGGCCGAACACGCCGATCAAGATGGAGCGCGTCACGCTGGCCCAGAAGCTCGCCAAGTAGCGCCGGCGGACGCCGCGCGCGAGGCCCCGCCGGGACCCCGGCGGGGCCTTCTTGTTGCGCGGATGTCCGTGGCGGGAGGGAGCGATGACCTTCACTCTGAGCAGTCCGTCGTTCGAGCCGGGCGGCCGCATCCCGGAGGTCTTCACCGGCGACGGCGCCGACGAGTCCCCCGAGCTGAAATGGAGCGGCGCGCCCGCGGCGACGCAGGCCTACGCTCTGATCATGGACGACCCCGACGCGCCTCCCGGGACCTGGGTGCACTGGGTGCTCTACGACCTGCCCGCGACGGCCCACGGCCTGCATCAGGGCGTGCCCAAGAAGGAGCACGTCGCGGGCGGCGCCAAGCACGGCGCCAGTTGGGGCGTGGACCGCTTCGAGCGCGTCGGCTACGGCGGGCCGTTCCCGCCGCCCGGCAAGCCCCACCGCTACTTCTTCAAGCTGTACGCGCTGAGCGCCCCGCTGGGGCTGCCGCCGAAGGCGACGAAGGCCGAGGTCGAGAAGGCGATGGCGGGCCGGATCGTGGCCCGCGCGGAGCTCATCGGCCTGTACGGACGCTGAGGGACGCCAGCAGGGCGTCGCGGGCCGAGAGCGCCGAGAGCACGCTCGCGTAGTTCCAAGTGAGGTCGCGGGCGGACATCATCATGCCGGTGTCGCGGTCCATCTGCTCGGACAGCGAGCCGTCCGGATTCGCGTGCGCGCGCACGACGGCGAAGTACGAGTCGCCCTGCTCCTTCAGCCCGCACAGCAGCGCGGCGAACAGCGGGTCGTCGCGCTTGAGCGTCGTCCCCGCCTTCAGCGCCAGCCGGTCCGACGGGGAGAGCGGGAGGGCTTGGAAGAACGCCAGGTCGGCGTCCTCGACGGCGATCGCGCCGCGGTCGAGGAATTCCTTGGCCGCCATGTAGTCGAGCTGGGCGAACGCCGCGGTGAGCAGCGCCCAGGGGTTGCCGCCGAAGTAGGAGTCCTCGGGATAGCGTCCGATCGCGACGCCGGGCTCGCCGGGGCGGCGGTTCAGGTGGTACTCGGCGAGGAAGCGCGCGCGCAGGGCCTGCGCGGTCGCCAGCACGCGCGCGTCGGTCACCGAGAAGAACGCGCGGTCGGCGGCGGAGCCGAGGCGGGAATCGAGCGGGCGGCGGTGGATCGCGGCCAGGATCACGGCGGCGTCCAGGCCGCTGTCCTTGCCGCCCAGTCCCGCGTCCTGGTCGCGCGCGGAGACGATGTAGCCCCTGTCCGCGTCCCAGTGCCCGCCCATGCGCTGCTCGATGAGCTTGGCCTGGGCGCGGTACCACTGCGGCGCGCCGTCGTCGCCGAGCTGTTCGGCCAGCCACGCGCCCTCCAGCAGGGCCTGGCGCTGGGCGGTCTCGGTGTCGAAGTGGTGGGCCTTCACCTCCTCCCACACGTCGAAGCTGGTCTGCCGCCAATGGTGCGACACGTACTCGAGGTCGCCCTTGATGCCGACGGCGAAGTTGCCGTACAGCTCCTTGGCGAGGTCCTTGCGGCCTTCCTTCAAGAGGGCGCTCGCGAACTCGATGAGCGCGCTCGCCTCCTCGGCGGGCGCGTCGTCCTGCGGGCGCCCCCAGGGGCCGTTGAACGGGGTGCCGTCCATGTTGAACTTGGGCTCGCCCAGGCCGGTGAGCGCGGACTGGCGCTGGGTCGTCTTCACGAAGGCCGCGTAGTCGGTCAGCATCTTGAAGTAGCCGGCCTTCTCGTCGGGGTCCTTGGCGCGCTCGTACAGGCCGACGATCTCCTGCATGGTGAGCGCGGCGTCGCGGCGCCAGTGGAAGAAATAGTCGGGGTCCTTGCGCGAGGGCGACGCGGCGACCGCCCCCGGCGCGGCGCCGGCGGGGGAGATGTTCGCCTTCATCTTGGAGAGGGCGATCCCGCGCTCGAGCGCGAGCCAGCTCTCCAGCCCCGCGTCGCGCGCCGCCGCGCGGCCGCCGGCCAGGGCCGCCGCGCCCCGGCGGCCGTCGAACAGCGCGTCGAGGTCGAGGACCGCGGCGTGCGACGGGGCGCACAACGCCGCGGCGAGCGTCAGGACGAAGAGGGGCGAGCGGGACATCCCCGTGATGGTATCACGGCGGGCCCACCCCGGTCATGGGCCTAAAGGCCTAGGGGACGAGGCGCGCGGTCTTGATCGAGTCGAGGTTGGGGAACTCGGCCTTCAGGTACGCGTTGCCCTGGGCCTGCAGGCGGCCCTGGTCGGGGCCGTTGCCCCGCG
>JACQBB010000273.1 GCA_016194625.1 Elusimicrobiota bacterium
CACGGTCGAGTGCCTGGCCATCGAGGACTCCAGCATCGGCCTGCTCGCCGCCAAGCGCGCCGGCATGAAGGCCGCCGCCTACCGCAACGGCACCAACGAGGGCCAGGACCTCTCGATCGCCGACTTCGAGCTCTCCAGCTTCTCCGGCCTCAGCTACGAGAAGCTCGTCTCCCGCCTGCGCCGTTAGGCGCGTCCTACCGGCGCGCGGTCGCGGAGCGGCCGCAGGTGTCGCCCACGTTCGCGGAGACGAGGAGATAGGAATCGCTCACGTCCAGCGCGGCGTCCGCCCGCGCGTTGTGCTCCCGGCACAGCGGGTAGATGAACCACTCCTGCCGGCTCGAGCCCTCGATCTTGACGTGCGCTCCCAGCACGTCCGTCGACATGCACCCGTTGACCGGGCAGTACGCCGGGACCGATTGGCGGGAGAACTTGCGCCAATGCTCGATCCAGCTCCCGCAGGCGCAGTCGTGGTCCCCGGTCCCGTCGACGTTGCGAATCCTCATGGATCCTCCGCGCGCCCCCGGTTCCGGCGGGGCGTCACGCTCCATGTTAACAGGCCGAGGTCAAAGAAAGGTCAAAGCGAGACTTCGCGGCTGAGCCGCTGGGTCGACTCGACGAAGGTCGTCCACTCGGCCCGGCGCTCGGCGCGCGCCGCTTCGTCGGAAGTCGGCGTGAAGGTCTTCTCGACGCGGGCGTCGGACATCGTGTCGGCGTCGGGGACGCCGGCGGCCTTGGCGGCGAGGATCGCCGCGCCCAGGGCGGTCGCCTCCACTTCCTTGCGGCGCTCGAGCGCCGCGCCCAGCGCGTCGGCCTGGAAGGCCATCATGCGGTCGGCGCGCGACATGCCGCCGGCGACGCGGGCGCGCGTGACCGGCGAGCCGGCGGCGGTCATCACGGCGGCGGCGTCGGCCACCAGCATGCACAGGCCTTCGGCGGTCGCGCGGACCAGGTCGGCGGCGGTCGTCTGCGAGTCCAGGCCGAAGAAGGCGGTCTTGGTCTTGTAGTCCCAGCGCGGGGCGCCCAGTCCGCCGATGGCGGGGAGCATCAGGACGCGTCTTCGGGAGGCTTTGAACGCGGCGTCGATCGCCTTGGCGTCCTTCATCAGGCCGAGGTTGTCCTTCAGCCACTCGAAAGAGGTGCCCGCGGCGTGCACCGTGCCTTCCAGGTAGTAGCCGCGCAAGGCTCCGACGGTGGCCGCGCAAGAGGCCAGCAGACCGGGAGCGCGAGAAGGCGTTTGTCCGGTGTGGCGCAGGAGGAAGGCGCCGGTGCCGTAGTTGGCGACGGCCTCGCCCTCGCCCGCGGCGCCCAGGCCGATGGCGGCCGACTGCTGGTCGCCGACGGTGGCGAGCAGGGGGAACTTGCGGCCTTTGCGCTCGATGACGCCCCAGTCGCCGGCGGACGGACGGATGCTCGGGAGGATGCCGGCGTCGAGGCCGAACAGCGCGAGCAGACCCGCGTCCCACGACATCGTGTCGAGGTTCATCAACAGCGTCCTTTGGGCGCAGGTCGGGTCGGACGAGACGACGCTTCCCTTGGTCAGCCGCGCGGCGATGAAGGTGGAGACCGGCGCGCACAGCAGCTTGCCGGCGTCGGCCAACGCCTTGACCT
The DNA here is from genome assembly GCA_016194625.1 of Elusimicrobiota bacterium. Next base: position 1,609 of record JACQBB010000273.1, read on the forward strand.
TCGGGTCCCGGTCGAGGAACCAGCGGATCTTCGGAGCCGAGTAGTACGGCGTCGCGTACAGGCCGGACAGGCCGTGGACCTCGCCCTGACGCTCCTGCAGGCCCGCGACGAACTCGGACGCGCGGCCGTCCATCCAGCTGGGCGCGGGAGCGACGGGCTTGAAGGTCGCGCGGTCGCAGAAGACGATGGTCGAGCGCTGGACCGCGAGGCCGGCGCCGAGGACGCGGTCGCGGGGGGTCAGCGGCGCGAGGACGGCGTCCAAAGACGCTTCGAGGGACGCGGCCAGCTCCTTCGGGTCGTGCTCGGCCCAGCCGGCCTTCGGTCGGCGCGTCTTCACGGGGCGCGAGGCCATCGCGACGACCTTCCCCTTCAGGTCGAACAGGACGGCGCGGGAGGAGGAGGAGCCTTGGTCGAGCGCGAGGAGGAGGTCGCGGGTCTTCACAGCGGCTTGATCTTCAGCTCCGGCGACTCGACGCGCTCGCCCAGCTCGGTGAGCTTGGCGCGCAGGTCGGCGTCGGCGAGCTTGTCCTCGATGAGCTTGTTGACGAGGGGAGCGGAGGGCGCCAGGATCAGCTCGTACGCGCCGGCCTTCTTGATCAGCTCGAGGACCTTCTTCTTGTCGAGGAACTCCCACTTGACCGCGTTCGACAGCGACACCTCGTACTCGGCGCCGAACGCGCGCACGTAGCCCTTCTTCTTGAGCAGGGCGGCGAGCTCCTTGCCGGCCTTGTCGGCCTCGGCGCGGGCCAGCTCGACGGCGGCCAGCGCCTCGCCGTACTTGTCCACCAGCGCGGCCAGCTCGGGCTCGCCCGACGGCTTGGCGGCCTGGACGGGCATGCCGGCGTACTGGTCCTTGAAGATCGGGCAGATCGGCTTGTAGTCGCACCAGCGGCACACCGACTCGTCGGGCTTCGGGTCGAACTTCTCCTTCGTGATCGACTCGGCGGTCGTGACGATGCGGGCCTTGAGCTCGTCGACGAGCGGGGCCCCGCGGCGCGTGGTCGTGTGCTGCTTGAGCGTGGGCAGGTGGTAGAACACCAGCTCGCCGATCTCGGCGCCGAGCAGGGTCTCGCAGGCGTACTGGTACATCGTCAGCTGGGCGTCCACCTCCAGGCGGCCGGTCGCCAGCTTCTTGCCCGTCTTGTAGTCGAGGATGCGCAGGCGCCCGTCGGGCAGCTTGTCCACGCGGTCCACGCGGCCGGTCACCGGCACGCCGTCCACCTCGAAGGTGTACGCGTACTCGACGAAGTAGGGGACGTGGAAGTCCTTCGCGTGCTTGCGATGGAACTCCTGGAGGATGCGCTTGCCCTCCTCGAAGTACTCCATCTCCTGGCCCGGGTCCCGGTAGCCCGCCGAGACCCAGACCTCCTTGTAGTTCTTCAGCAGGTCGGGCAGGGACGGGGGGACGGGCTCCTTCACGCCGTAGAAGAACTCCAGCGCCAGGTGGACGCTCTGCCCGAAGGAGAAGAAGTGCCGCGGCTTCTCGGGGATCTTGTCGACGTACTTGAACTTGTACTTCTGCGGGCACTCGCCGTAGAGGGAGATCGAGGAGTGCGAGAGGGGGCGAGGGAGCTTCATGGTTTTCTTCTCAATAACCCGAGGAATCAAACCATTCCCTTCGGTCACGCCCTACATTTTATCAAAGCGGAGAAGCTCGGTGTTCGGGTTCTCGTAGCCTTTGCCGCCGACGGTGGTCTTCACGCGCCCGGCGTCGGGGCAGTAGTAGTCGAAGCGCCAGGTCTGCGGGAAGCGATGGTCGCGCTCGCGCACCTTCAGGCAGTCGCGGAAGGCGCCGGCGGCGACCTTCACCGTGGCGGTCGTGGAGACGATCAGCCAGTCGATCGTCGCGGTCCCGCGCTTGCCCTCCCAGGCCTGGTCCTGGCCGAACGGGTAGCGCAGGAACGGCTCGGCGGGCTTGGCGTCGGTGCGCCACAGGGCCCAGTCGCGCTTCTCGTAGGACTCGGTCGCCTCGCGGATGCGGTGGTTGCCGGCGAACAGCGCGGTCTGGATGGCGCCGGCGGAGGCCGACGAACGGCGCACCTCCCAGTCCAGGCGCATCGCCTTGCCGCCGCTGGCGCTGTCCACGTACACCCAGGTGCGGCCCTTGTCGAGCGGGAAGTAGTCGGGACAGGAGAGCAGGGCCAGCTTGGCGATGTCCGCGCACCCCGGCATGCCCGCGAAGTCGCGCGCGGCGGCCTCCAGATGACGGCGCGCCTCGCCGCAGCGGCCCCAGTCGCGGTAGATCGCGGCCGCGCGCAGGCGCACCTGGCAGGCGCGCGGGTCCTTGGGGCGCGAATCTAGGAAGGCCTCGTAATGCTTCAGCGCCTGGACCGGCTTGCGCGTGTCGTCCCGCCAAGTGCCGAGCAGGAAGTGATAGGTGTCGCAGCCCGAGAGGACCGCCAGGGCTGAAATGACGAAGACCGTCGCGGCGCAGCGTCTCGGCACGACGCGATTATAGCAGTCCGTGCTCGCGGAAGCTGAAGAAGCCGGTCTCGCTCACCACCACATGGTCGGCGAGGGGGATCCCGAGCAGCTCGCCGGCGCGGGACAGGCGCCGCGTGACCTCGCGGTCCTCGGCCGAGGGCGTGGGGTCGCCGGACGGGTGGTTGTGGACGGCGACGACGGCCGCGGACGCGTGGGCGATCGCGGGGGAGAACACCTCCCGCGGGTGGACGAGAGACGCCGACAGCGTGCCGACGCTGACGGTCTCGCAGTGGACGAGCTGGCGGCGCGCGTTCAGGCACAGGACCAGGAAATGCTCCTTGCGCGCCCCGCGCACGGACGCCGGGACGAGGCCGGCGGCGGCGCGCGCGCAGTCCACGACGGGGCGCGGGTCCGGGCGGCCGCGGCGCCCCAGCTCGGCGGCGGCCGCCAGCGCCGCCGCGCGCACCGGACCGACGCCGCGCACGCGGCGCAGGCGGTCGAAGCCGGCCGCC
>JACQBB010000296.1 GCA_016194625.1 Elusimicrobiota bacterium
GCCGGTGTCCTTGGCCGCGAGCTTGACGCGCACGAGCTCGCGGAAGTCCTTGGCCGAGTCGATGGTCACGTGCTTCTCGGGGTTCGTCCACTGGTGGTGCAGCAGGCCGAAGCCGGCCGAGCAGTCGGAGAACGCGGGGACGAAGATCGGCACGCCCTTGCGGAAGGCGGACAGGACGATCGAGTCCTTGACCTTCGCGCGCTTCACCAGGTACTTGCCCATCTCCTCGAGGACCTCGCGGGACGAGTAGGGGCGCGGCTCCAGGCCGCCGACGATCTCGGCGATCGTGTTGTCGCACTCGCCCAGCTCGTCCTCGTCGATGAAGGTGTCGTAGATGCGGTCGACGCGGGCGCCGCGCAGGGCCTTGTCGTCCACCCACTTCGAGCCCTTGTAGTGCTTGTAGCCGAGCGCCTCGAAGAAGTCCTGGTCGACGATGTTGGCGCCGGTGGAGACGATCGCGTCCACCATGTTGCTCTCGATCATCTGCCAGACGATCTTCTTCAGGCCGGCGGAGAACAGCGAGCCCGCCAGGCACAGGATGACCGAGCACTCCTTGTCGGCGAGCATGCGGTCGTAGATGTCGGAGGCGCGGGCGAGGTCGCGGGCGGAGAACGCCATCTTCGAGTAGGCGTCGACGAGAGGGCGCGCGTCGAACTTGGTGATGTCGATGTGCTCGATCTGTTCCTTGAGAAGGTCCGACTTCTTGATGTTGGCCATGTCGCTCGTTGTCCTACGACGGGGATGTGAGGCGATTATTTTATAACATTGCGTCGCGACGATGACATCCTCCCTCGCGACGAAGGTCCTGTGCGCGGCGCTCGCGCTCAGCCTGGCGGCCCCGGCGGCGGCCAAGCCCAAGCCGCGGTCGCTGAACTGGCGCATGCGCAAGAAGCCGGTCGTGTCCACGGCGACGGTCGAGGGAGTCGAGCCGTCCTCCGGGAGCGTCCGCTCTTTCGAGGTCGCGGCCTCATCCGACGCGCCGACGCGCCTGATGGGGGGGCGCTGGACCCCAGAGGTCCGCGCCGCGATCGAGAAGCTCATCGCCGAGCGCGGCAGCCGCGCCCCGGGCTACGACCAGAAGGTCCCGCCGGTCGCCGTCCTGCCGTGGAGCGACGCCGCCGTCGCCGGCGACCCGGCCGAGCTGGTCTTCCTGCGCCTCGTGTCGGACGCGAAGTTCAAGGTCTCGGACGCGTGGTGGGACATCGTGCCGATCGTCTACGGGCGCCAGCCGACGCGCGCCGCCTACGAGAGCTTCGTGTCCCTGTCGTCGGCCGTGTGGACGAGCCAGCCGGGCTACCACGGCTGGCGCAAGGGCATGCTGACCAGCTACGTGGACCTGTGCCGGGGCGTCGGCCGCAAGGAGTGCCGCTCGTACCTGGCGCGGCTGTGGGCCGGCTGGCGCTTCGACGAGGCCGAGGAGTTCTCCAAGGAGACCTTGAGCGCGGAGAAGCGCCGCCCGGGCTCCTCCGAGGCGGTCCCCGGCGAGCCCGGCGACAAGGCGCCGCTGCACGCGCGCCGCGGCCTGCGCGTGATCCCCGAGATGCGCGACCTGTCGGCCAAGCTGCGCGCCTCCGGGTTCGACGTCTGGGTGATCGACGACCTGCCGCAGCCGGTCCTGGCCGCCTCGGCGGCCGACTACGGCGTGGACCCGTCCCGGGTGTACGGCGTGCAGAACTCGACCGACGGCGCGCGCATGGGCGCCGACGTGCTCAAGCCGGTGCCCACGCGCGGGGGCAAGACCGAGATCGTCCAGAACCAGCTCGGCCGCCCGGCCGACCTGGTCGTCGGCCGCGACGCCGCCGACTTCGACGTGCTCAACTACGGCGACGGCCTGCGCGTCGTCCTGGACCTGGACCCGGAGCTCGTCAAGAAGGCCAAGGAGCGCGGCTGGCTCGTCCAGCGCGCGTTCGCGCGTTGACAGCCCCGCCGCCCATGCGGTAGAGTGCCTTCCCGCGCCGAGAAGGAGAGTCCCATGCCCGAGAAGTCCAAGACCGAGTACGAGATCGGCGACCTCTTCGTCACCGAGACCGCGATCACCGTCAAGCTGATGCCCAGCCGCAAGAGCGGCACCCACCCGATCCGGTGGTTCGCCAAGCAGGGCGGCGTCACCAACGTCCGCGCCGCGGCGAAGGACATCCAGTTCCTCGTCGGCAAGATCCAGGGGGCCAAGCGCATCGTGCGCGGCCTCACCGTGACCACCGACCTCGGCCTCGACACCGACCTGGTGGCGACGCGCCTCACCGAAGCGGTCAAGAAGGCCGGCTTCGAAGTCCTCGCGTGAGCGGCCGACTCGACGGGAAGGTCGTCCTCATCACCGGCGCCGGCTCCGGCATGGGCCGCGCCGCCTCCGTGAAGTTCGCGCAGGAAGGGGCGAAGATCGTCGCCTGCGACCTGGACCTCGACGCGGTCCGCGAGACCGTCGCGATGGTGGAGGCCGCCGGCGGCCGCGCGCTCGCCGCGCGCGCCGACGTCTCCAAGGAAGCGGACGTGAAGGAGGTCGTGAAGGCCGGCGTGAAGGCCTACGGCAAGCTCGACGTCCTCTACAACAACGCCGGCATCTTCCCGTCGGCCGACCACTCGGTGGTGGACACCGAGGAGGCCGTCTGGGACAAGGTCCTGGCGGTCAACGTGAAGGGCGTCTACCTCGTCTGCAAGCACGGCATCCCGGAGCTGCTCGCCGCGGGCGGCGGCTCGGTGATCAACGTGGCCTCGTTCGTCGCGCTCGTCGGCTGCTCGGTCCCGCAGGACGCCTACACGGCCTCGAAGGGCGCGGTGATCGCGCTGACGAAGTCGCTGGCGGTCCAGTTCGGCCCCAAGAAGATCCGCGCCAACGCGATCTGCCCCGGTCCCATCGAGACGCCGCTGCTGTCGGCGTGGCTGTTCAAGGAGCCCGCGGAGAAGGCCAAGCGCCTGAACCGCATCCCGATGGGCCGCTTCGGCAAGTCCGAGGACATCGTCAACACCGCGCTGTACCTCGCCAGCGACGAGTCGTCGTGGACGAACGGCGCCGCCCTCGTCGTCGACGGCGGCATCACCTCGAACTACTTCTAAGGCCCCGGAGGGCGTCATGCTCACCAAACTCTGGATCGACGGCAAGGCCGTCCCCGCCGCGCTGGGCGAGACCTACGACGTCCTGAACCCCGCCGACGGAAAGGTCCTGGCGAAGGTCGCCCAGGGCGGCTTCGAGGACATCGACGCGGCGGTGCGCGCGGCGGCCGCGGCGGCGTCGGGCCCGTGGGGGCGCATGAGCGCCCGCGCGCGCGGCAAGGTGATGCTCGAGATCGCGCGCCTCATCCGCGAGCACGCCGACGAGCTGGCCCTGCTCGAGACGCGCAACGCCGGCAAGCCGCTGGCCGACTCGCGCGACGAGGTCGGCCTGGCCGCCGACGTGTTCGAGTACTACGCCGGCGCGGCCAACAAGCATTTCGGCGAGACCATCCCCGTCGGCGCGGCCGGCCTGGACTTCACGCTGCGCGAGCCTGTCGGCGTGTGCGGCCTGATCGTGCCCTGGAACTTCCCGCTCGTCATCGCGACCTGGAAGCTCGGGCCCGCGCTCGCCTGCGGCAACACGATGGTGCTCAAGCCCGCGGCCGAGACCCCGCTTACCGCCCTGCGCCTGGCCGAGCTGTGCGCCGAGGCGGGCCTTCCCGACGGCGTGCTGAACGTGGTCCCCGGCCCGGGGCCCGGCTGCGGCTCCGCGCTCGTCGAGCATCCGCTGGTGCGCAAGGTCTCGTTCACGGGCTCGACGCCCGTCGGCACGGGCATCATGAGGGCCGCGGCCGACTCGCTCAAGCGCGTGTCGCTGGAGCTGGGCGGCAAGTCGCCCAACATCGTGTTCGACGACGCCGACCTGGACCTGGCCGTCGAGAAGTCGGTGTGGTCGGTGTTCGGCAACGCCGGCCAGGACTGCTGCGCGCGCAGCCGCGCGCTGGTCCACCGCAAGGTCTACGACAAGTTCGTGTCCGCGTTCGTCGCGCGCGCCAAGAAGATCGTCGTCGGCCATCCCGAGAAGAAGGGCGTGCAGGTCGGCCCGCTGATCTCCAACCGCCAGCTCGAGCGCGTGTGCCGCTACCTCGACGTCGGCGAGACCGAGGGCGCCGAGCTGCTGTGCGGCGGCAAGCGCCTGCACGGCCCGCTCGCGAAGGGCTTCTTCGTCTCGCCCGCGGTGTTCGCGAAGACCTCCCCCGAGATGCAGATCGTCCGCGAGGAGATCTTCGGGCCCGTCGTCGCGTTCCTGCCGTTCAAGGACGAGGAGGACGCGGTCCGTCTCGCCAACGACTCCTCGTACGGGCTCTCGGGCTCGCTGTGGACGCGCGACGTCGGCCGCGTCCTGCGCATGAGCCGCGCCATCCAGACCGGCGTGCTCTCGGTGAACACCAGCTCCAGCGTCCACCTGGAGGCGCCCTTCGGCGGCTACAAGTCCTCCGGCGTCGGCCGCGAGCTCGGCCTCAAGGCGCTCGACCTCTACACCGAGGTCAAGAACGTCTTCGTCTCGAGCCTGTAGGCCGCGCTCGCGTGACGATCCGCGCGCACGACGCGTACAAGGACAAGGGCTGGCGCGAGCGCTGGAGCGAGGCGCGCGAGGCGCTCGCCAACGTGCCGCGCGCGTTCAAGCTCCTCTGGGAGGCGGCGCCCGCCGAGACGACCGGCTTCGCCGCGATCACGGTGATCGACGCGGCGTTCCCGGCGGCGCAGGCCTGGGCGGGGAAGATGATCCTCGACGGCGTGGTCCTCGCGCTGAAGACCGGCCTCTCGCCCGCCGACGGCGCGCGCTCGGTCGCGCCGTGGCTGCTGTTCGAGTTCGTCCTCGTGGTCGCCAAGGAGGTCGCCGGGCGCGGGCGCTCGCTCGCGCGCGGCCTCATCGACCTGCGCCTGGGCTACCTGGTCACCGGCAGCATCGTGCGCAAGGCGCTGACGCTCGACATGCGCTGGTTCGAGGACCCGGCGTTCTACGACAAGCTGCAGAACGCCCGGCGCCAGTCCGAGTACCGGGCGATGGCCGTCGTGGACAACGGCTTCTACGCGCTGCAGAACGCGCTGTCGCTGGTCTCCTTACTGGTCATCCTGCTCGCGTTCAACCCGTGGGTGGCGCTGGCGCTGTGCGCGGCGGGCATCCCGGCGTTCATCGTGCAGACGCGCTACAGCCGTCTCGAGTTCCGCCTGCAGACCTGGCGCGCGCCCGAGACGCGCGAGATGAACTACATCGAGCAGCTGCTGACGATGGACGACGCGGTCAAGGAAGTGAAGCTGTTCGAGCTGGGCGAGCCGCTGCTCAAGGACCACGCCGCGACCTTCCGACGGGCGTTCGACGAGGACGCCGCGCTCGCGCGCGCCCGCTCGCTGTACGGCGTGCTGTGGGGGACGCTGTCCATCGCCGCCTACTACGGCGCCTGGGTGTGGGTGATCATGCGCACCGTCGCCGGCGCGCTGACGCTCGGCGGGATGACCTTCTACCTGACGCTGTTCAGCCAGAGCCAGGGCGCGTTCCAGGGCCTGCTCGACAACGTGGGCCGCCTGTTCGAGAACGGCCTGTTCCTCAAGAACCTCTTCGACTTCCTAGGGCTCCAGCCGAAACAGGCCTCCCGGCTGACCGATCCGCGGCCGCCCGAGGACCCGTCGCGCGGCATCGAGTTCGAGGGCGTGTGGTTCCGCTATCCGAACGGCGAGCGCTGGGTGCTGGAGGACTTCTCGCTCAAGATCCGCCCCGGCGAGAAGCTCGCGCTCGTGGGCGAGAACGGGGCGGGCAAGACGACCTTGATCAAGCTGCTGACGCGCCTGTACGAGCCCGAGAAGGGCCGCGTGCTGCTGCACGGCGTGGACCTGCGCCACTTCCCCGCCGAGGAGCTGCACCGCCGCATCGGCGCGATCTTCCAGGACTTCGTCCGCTACCAGCGCACGCTCGGCGAGAACATCGCCTACGGCGCCGTCGAGCGCGCCGGCGACGCGGCCGCGGTCGAGTCGGCCGCGAGGCGCAGCGGCGCCGACGAGGTCGCCGCCGGGCTCGCGCACGGCTACGGCACGCGCCTGGGCCGCTGGTTCGACGACGGTCACGACCTGTCCGGCGGCCAGTGGCAGAAGGTCGCGCTCGGCCGCGCCTTCATGCGCGACGGCGAGGTGCTGATCCTCGACGAGCCGACCTCGTCGCTCGACGCCGAGGCCGAGGCCGCGGTGTTCGAGCGCTTCAAGACGCTCGCCGCCGGCAAGACCGCCCTGCTCGTCTCGCACCGCTTCAGCACGGTGCGCATGGCCGACCGCATCCTCGTCCTCAAGCACGGCAAGGTCGAGGAGCTCGGCTCCCACGACGAGCTGGTCGCGCGCGGCGGCACCTACGCCCGGCTGTTCGAGCTCCAGGCCCGCGGCTACCGCTGAAAGGTCCAGAACGGCGGCCGCGACGGGGAGCGGACCTCGGCGCGGCGGCGGAAGCCGAGATGCTCGTACCACGACGCGTTGTCGAGCGTGAAGGTCTCGAGATAGAGAGGGCGTCCGGTTTTGAGCGCGTCGTTGACCAGCGCGCCGCCGACGCCGCGGCCCTGGGTGGCGGGGTGCACGGCGACCAGATGCAGGTAGTCGTGGTCGGCGGGGCGCAGGCTCTCGACGGCGTCGATGAGCGCCAGGCACCTCAGCAGAGCGGCCGGATCGGCGGCCAGCCACGCCAGTCCGCGCGCCTGGCCCAGCCAGTCGCGCAGCCGCGGCGCGCGGGCGCCGGCGGGCAGCGCCGCCGCGACGCCGACGAGCGCGCCCTCGTCGAAGGCGCCGCGCACGCGCCCGCCGGCGGCGGCGTCCACGCGCAGCAGCGCTTCGAGGAGCGACGGCAGCCGCAAGCGGCGCGCGGCGTCGTCGGGGATCAGGTGGACGAAGCCGGGGTCGTCGCGGAAGGCGGCGGCGGCGAGCGCGGCGGCCAAAGTCAGCTCGTCGGGGACGAGGTCGCGGATCACGGCCAGGCGAACAGGGCGGCGGCGTTGGCGCTGGTGCGGGCGGCGACCTCGTCGACGCTCAGGCCCCACACCTCGGCGAGCTTGGCGGCGATCTCGGCGATCGCGCGCGGTTCGTTGCGCTTGCCGCGGGAGCTCTGCGGCGGCAGGTACGGGCAGTCGGTCTCCAGCACCGTCGCGTCCGGGCCCGCGCGGCGGAAGGCCTCGCGCAGGGCGTCGTTCTTCTTGTAGGTGACCGGGCCGTCGGCGCCGAGCGCGAAGCCGAGCGCGGCGCAGGCGAGGGCCTCGTCGGGCGTGCCGCTGAAGCAGTGGACGACGCCCCAGAAGCGGCGGCCCGGCGGCGGGGCGGGGAAGCGCTCCTTCAGCATCGGAACGAGGTCCTGATAGGCGTCGCGGCAGTGGATGACGAGCGGGACGCCCCAGTCGCGGCCGGCCTCGGCGAGCGCGGCGAACGCCGTCTTCTGGATTTCCGGCGAGACCTGCGCCTTCGCGTAGTCCAGGCCGATCTCGCCGATCGCGACGGCCTCGGGGGACGCGGCGAGCGCGGCCTTCAGCCGCGCGACGAAGCCGGCGTCGAACTGGTCGGCGTAGTAGGGATGCAGGCCGAGCGAGCAGCGCACGCGGTCGGGGCGGGCGCGGGCGAGCGCGACGGCGCGGTCCCACTCGGAGGGGTCGTCGGCGATCTCGACGACGCGGCCGACGCCGGCCTCCAGCGCCCGGGCGTAGACCTCGTCGCGGTCGGCGTCGAACTGCGGGTCGCCCAGGTGGACGTGGGTGTCGACGAGGGGCGTCACCGCGGCGCGGCCGCGAAGCGCTTCAGGAAGGCGAGCGCCTCGGGGTCCTTCTCCTCGGCGAGGTAGCGCGACCGGGCCTTGGCGGCCTCGGGCGTCCCGGCGTAATAGTGGTCGAGCACCATCACCTTGGCGAAGGCGCGCACGGCGGGGCTCGGGTCGCGCAGCGAGGCGACGACGGCGGGGAAGAAGTTTCGGCCGTCCAGGTCGGCGAACAGGTTCAGCGCGCGGATGCGCACGAGCGGCTTCTCGCTGCCGAGCCAGCCGTCGCGGCGTGCGCGCACCGCGTCGGGCTCGGCCTGCGCGATCTGGAACAAAGCGTAATCGGCGTTGCGCCGCACGATCTCGCAGTCGTCGTCGAGCAGGGCGCCCAGCGCGTCGAGCCAGCGCGGGTCCTTGAAGGTGCCGGCGCGCAGGGCGGCCTCGGCGCGCAGCGACGCGTCGTCCAGGCGGAAGCGCCCGCCCAGCCCCTCGACCGGCGCGTCGCGCAGCATGCTCTCGCGGCGGCGGTCGAGCGTGGCGCGGATGCGGTTCTCGGCGGTCTCGTCGTCGAAGTAGCCGGGGTTCTTGCGGTACAGCGCGAGGTAGTAGGGCAGCGCGCTCTCGGCGTCGCCGCGGCCCTTGTCGTAGATCTGCGCGAGCTTGGCCGCCGCGTACAGGTCCTCGGGGTTCTTGTCCCACGCGGCCGACAGCCACTTGCGCGCGGCCTCCATGTCCTTGAGGCGCAGCGCGAGCATGCCCTCGACGCGCGCGGCGCCGGCGTGGCCCGGGCGCTTGTTCCACGCCTCGTCGGCGAGCGCGGCCGCCTGGTCGTAGTCGCCGCGGCCGAACGCGGCGCCGGCCAGAGCGGCGAACTTCTCGGGGTCCTTGGGGTCGTCGCGGTACAACTCCTCGAGGGCCGTGCGCGCCAGGCGCGCGGCGTCGCTGCCGTCGGTGAGCGACGCCAGCTGGGAGAGCTGGTCGAGCGAGTCGCGCCCCTCGGGCGAGGACGGGTAGTCGCGCGCGACCTCGGCGTGGACCGGGACGGTCGTCGCGGGGTCGATCAGGCCCTTGAGCCGGGCGCGCGCGGCCGCGGCGGGGCCGCCGACGCCGATGACCACCTCGGCGTGGGCGCGGCGGAAATCGTCGTCGGAGAAGAGCTGGCGGGCGGCGTACATCACGTAGAAGGCGTCGACGGGGCGGCCGGCTTTCCACAGGGCTTCCGAGAGGCGCAGGTGGGCGCGCGGGTCGAGCAGGCGCTCGCGGAACTCGCGGCGGGCCGACTCCAGGGCCGCGTCGGCGGCGGCCTTCGCGTCGGCGATCGCCGGCGGCGGAGGGGCTTTCGGCGAGGCGATCCAGCGCATGACCAGAGTCGCGTAGGCGGCGAACGCGGCGGCGATCAGCGCCAGGGCGCCGACGATGATGAGGTTGGTCCGGCGCGATTCGCGCATCACGGGATTATAGAAAAGAGCCCGCCCCCCGGAGCGGGCTCCGGAGGGCGGGGTCGGGCGCCGCGCGCGGCGGCTATTTCGAGAAGAATTTCCAGCGCCGGTCCTGGTCCTGGGCGGCGTTGGTCAGGATGTGCTCCTCGACCTTCGTCCAGGTGTCGTCGCCGTCGGGCGGGGCGGTCATGCGCAGCCAGGCGCGTTCGGCCTCCTCGTAGCGCTGCGAGATCTGTTCGAGATGGACCACCTCGTCCGGGGTCATCTCGGGGGCCGCCTTCTTGGCGGCGGTGCGGCGCGCGGGAGCGCGCGAAGTTCGCGGGGCCTTGGCGGCCGAGCGGCGGAGCGTCTTTTTCATGCGGGAAACCTCCTGCCCCCGTCGCGAGCCTCGGCGTGAGGCGCGGGGGTCCGATAAGTGTAGAGGGCGGACCCCGTTTCCGCAAGGGGGGCGGCGTCAGTTCTCGGAGTGGGCGTCCCGCAGGCTGAGGACGATGTCGCGCCAGACGTCGTCCTCCTGTCCGGCGTAGAAGAAATAGACGTCGTTCTGGCCGAGGATGTAGGCCTCGACGCGGGGGAACGGCGCCTGCACGTTGACTTGGACGCCGGGAAGGGTGCCGATCTGGATGTTCTTCAACACGTACTTCTCGCCGCCGGCGGCCATCTTCTTGGCGACCGCGTTGGAGAGGTTCGCCGCGCCGGTGGGGTTGGCGGGGAAGTCGCTGGGGGCCACGGTCAGGCGCACGATGCCCATCTCGCCGAACAGGCCCTCGTTGAGGAAGTTCGTCGGGTCGGTGCCGCGCTTGCAGAAGTGGACGATCTCGACGCGCTTCGACGAATCCTTGAACTGCGACACTCCCACGTAGTCCTTCGGCAGACGGATCACCCAGCCGTGCGCCCCGACGAAGCCCGACTCGCCGGTCGACGCGCCGGCGTCGGCGGGAGCGCTCGGCGCCGACGGCTTCTGCGACAGCGCGTAGAGGCCGACGAGCAGGATCAGGGCGACGCCCGCGGCGAGCATGACCTTCGCGGCCTTGGACGCCGGCTTGGCCGCGGTCTTGCGCGAGGTCTGCGTCAGCTTCGGCGAGCGCAGCGCCTCGGCGAGGCAGTGCTCGAAGTCGATGTCCGACACGCCCTCCTCGTAGAGCTGGCGGCGCAGGGCCTCCACCGGGAACTTCGGCAGGTTCTCGCGCAGATACTCGACGACCTCGGGCCGCATCATCGCGCGGACCCCTCGGCGGCGAGGCGGAGCAGGTACTGCCCGTACTCGTTCTTCTTCATCGGCTCGGCGAGCGCGCGCAGGCGCGCGGCGTCGATGTAGCCGAGCACGAAGGCGATCTCCTCGAGGCAGGCGACCTTGAGCCCCTGGCGCTCCTCGATGACCTGGATGAAGGTCGAGGCCTGGAGCAGCGCCTCGTGCGTGCCGGTGTCGAGCCAGGCGATGCCGCGGCCCATGCGCTCGACGTTGAGCGCGCCCTTGGCGAGGTAGGCCTTGTTGACGTCGGTGATCTCCAGCTCGCCGCGCGGCGAGGGTCTGAGCTTCGCCGCGATGTCGAGGACCGAGTTGTCGTAGAAGTACAGGCCGGTGACCGCGTAATTGGAGCGCGGCTTCGCGGGCTTCTCCTCCAGGCTCAGCGCGCGGTACTGCGCGTCGAACTCGACGACGCCGTAGCGCTGGGGATCGCGCACCTGGTAGGCGAACACCGTCGCGCCGGTCTTGCGCGCGGCCGCCGAGTGCAGGAGGTCCGGCAGGCCGTGGCCGTAGAAGATGTTGTCGCCCAGCACCAGCGCGACGCGGTCCTTGCCGACGAACTTCCGGCCGATGATGAACGCCTGCGCCAGGCCCTCGGGCTTGGGCTGGACCGCGTAGGAGAGCTCGATCCCCAGCGCCTTCCCGTCGCCGAGCAGGCGCTGGAAGCCGTCCTGGTCTTCCGGGGTGGTGATGATCAGGATGTCGCGTATGCCGGCCAGCATCAGCGTCGACAGCGGGTAGTAGATCATCGGCTTGTCGTGCACCGGCACCAGCTGCTTGCTGATCGCGCGCGTGACCGGATACAGGCGCGTGCCCGACCCGCCCGCGAGGATGATGCCCTTGATGTTCTCGGCCATGGTCTCTCCCGAAAGGTATGCCCCCGGCTGGGCTCGAACCAGCGACCAACCCGTTATGAGCAGGCTGCTCTGACCAACTGAGCTACGTGCTAATGCGGCGTCAATGGTATGACAACGGGAGGCCGGGGTATCCTGAGGCCATGTCCACGCATCGATCCCTCGCTCTCGCCCTCGCCGCGTCGGCCGCGCTCGCGTCCCCGTCCCGGGCCGCCGGGCCGGAGGCGCTCTGGCACGCGTCGGCCTTCGCCGACGGCAGCTATGCCGACGATCTCAATCACCCGTCCAACCACCTTTTCCGCGGCCGCGGGACGACGCCGCTCGTCGGACAGCCTGTCCTAAATATGGCCGGCGTGGGATTGCGCAAGGACGCCGCGGAGTCGTCGCGGTGGGGTCTGGAGTTGGGCGCGCAGACCGGGAAGGACGCCAAAGCGTTCGGCTATTCGGCGACCTCCCCGAACATCGACCACGGCGACGCGCTGAGCCATATCGCGAAGGCGAACGTCTCCTATCTGGCCCCGGTCGGCTCGGGCCTGACCGTCCAGGCCGGCCTGTTCGGCAGTCTGATCGGCGAGGAGTCGCTGTACGCCAAGGACAACTTCAACTACACGCGCGCCTGGATCTCGGATTTCAGCCCCTACCTGATGTTCGGCGCGAACGCGTCATACGCGTTCGATGAGAAGGACTCCGCCGCTCTTTACGTCGTCAACGAGTACTTCCATTTGTCCCGCTCGAACGCCGAGCCCGCCTACGGCGTCCAGTACGCGCGCAAGCAGGCGCCGGGGCTGACGCTGAAGGAGACCGTCTTCTACGGCCCGGATCAGCGCGCGACGGCCGTCGGCTACTGGCGCCTGTTCTCCGACAGCATCGTCGAATGGCGGGCCGGCGAGCGGGTCTCGACCTGGCTGGCGTACGACGTCGGCACCGAGCGGCTGGCAGAGCAGGCCGGCGAGCCGCGCGTGTTCTGGATGGGCGCGGCGGCCGCCGCGCGCTGGAACGTCTCGGGACCTTGGAGCGTGGCGGAGCGCCCCGAGTTCTATTGGGACCGCAACGGTCGCCTGACGGGTTCCCGGCAGCTGGTCGAGGCGCTGACGAGCACGCTCGAATACAAGGCGGCGTTCGGTCGCCACGGCGCGATCGTCCGTCTCGAGCATCGTTACGACTTTTCGACCGGGCCGGACGGCGGCTTCTACCGCGGCGGCGACTCCGTCCCAGGGACCCCGGGGCTGCGGCCGAGCCACCATATGGTGATCGCGGCCCTGATCTGGACGTTCGACGCTTAGGGGGATGGATGAACGACCTCATCTATACGGCGACGCTCATGGGCTTCTTCGCCTTGTGCGAGTTCTACGCGCGCTTCCTGTCGAGGCTTTGACCATGACCGACATCGCGCTGGCCGTCGTGTCGTGCGGCTTGATCGTGTACCTGTTCGCGGCCATGCTGTGGCCGGAAAGGTTCTAGGAGCATTCCGATGACTTCCCTGGGTCTTCTGCAGTTCGTCTTGATCTTCATCGCCCTGCTTCTGACGACGAAGCCGTTGGGCGCCTATATGAAGAAGGTGTTCGACGGGGAACGGACCTTCCTGTCCCCCGTCCTGTCTCCGCTGGAGCGTTCGATCTACCGGTTTTCCGGCGTCGACCCTAACGAGGAGATGGGCTGGCTGCGCTATGGCGCGAGCGTGCTCGGCTTCAGCGTCGTCGGCGCCGTCGTCCTCTATTTCCAGCTGCGTTTCCAGCATCGCCTGGGCTTGAACCGCGCCGACCTGGGGCCGGTCGAGCCGGGGCTCGCCTTCAACACGGCCGTGTCCTTCCTGACGAACACGAACTGGCAGGCGTACTCCGGCGAGACGACGATGACCTACATGAGCCAGATGTCGGGGCTCGCCTACCACAACTTCGTGTCGGCGGCGGCCGGCATCGCGGTCGCGGTCGCGGTGATGCGCGGCTTCACGCGCGCGGCGGCGTCCACGCTGGGCAACTACTGGGCGGACCTCGTGCGCGGCTGTCTCTACCTCCTGCTGCCGTTCTGCGTCGTCGGGGGGTTGTTCCTGGTCTCGCAGGGCGTGATCCAGAACTTCAAGCCTTACGCGAAGGTGAAGACGCTCGCCGGGGCCGAGCAGACCCTGCCGATGGGGCCCGTCGCGTCGCAGGAGGTCATCAAGCAGCTCGGCACGAACGGCGGCGGCTTCTTCAACGCCAACGCCGCGCACCCGTTCGAGAACCCGACGCCGTTGGCGAACTTCTTCTCGATGCTGGCGATCTTCCTGATCCCGGCCGCGTTGACCTATCAGTTCGGTCTGATGGCCGGCGACACGCGCCAGGGCTGGGCGATCTTCGCGTGCATGTCGGTCTTGTTCCTGGCCGGCTTCCTGACCCTGTACCACTACGAGCAGAAGGGCAATCCGATCCTGGCCGCGCACGGCGCCGACCAGACGATGTCGGCGGCCCAGAACGGCGGCAACATGGAGGGCAAGGAGGTCCGCTTCGGCATCGCGACGACCGCTTTGTTCGCGACGATCACGACGGACGCCTCCTGCGGGGCCGTCAACGGCATGCACGACAGCTTCACCCCGATGGGGGGCCTCGTGCCCCTGTTCAACATCATGCTCGGCGAGGTGATCTTCGGCGGCGTCGGCGCGGGCTTCTACGGGATGATCCTGCTCGTCGTCGTGACGGTGTTCCTGGCGGGATTGATGGTCGGCCGGACGCCCGAGTACCTGGGCAAGAAGATCGAGGCGCGCGACATGAAATACGCGACGCTCGGCATCCTGATCCCGTCGTTCGTCATCCTGGGCTTCGCGGCCTGGGCCGTCCTGCGGCCTTCGGCGCTCACCAGCCTGGCCAACGCCGGGCCGCACGGCCTGTCGGAGATCCTGTACGCGTACAGCTCGGCCGTCGGCAACAACGGCTCGGCGTTCGCGGGCCTGAACGCGAACACCTGGTTCTTCAACGACACGCTGGGCTGGTGCATGCTGCTGGGCCGCTTCTTCATCATCATCCCGGTGCTCGCGCTGGCGGGCTCGCTGGCCGGCAAGAAGCGCGCCGCGGAATCGGCCGGCACGTTCCCCACCCACACGCCGTTGTTCGTCGCTCTGCTGACGTCCGTGACGATCATCGTCGCGGGCCTCACGCATTTCCCGGCCCTGTCGCTGGGACCGATCATCGAGCATCTCGTGATGCTGTCGGGCAAGCTGTACTAAAAACATGGAACAGTCGCTGAAGCGCCACAAGGTCGTCCCGCTCTGGCAGGGCCCGATCGTCAAGACGGCCCTCGCCGAGTCGTTCAAGAAGCTGGACCCGCGCCATCTCGCCAAGAACCCCGTCATGTTCGTCGTCGAGGTCGGCTCCGCCGTCACCACCTGGTTCTACATCCAGGGCCTGCGCGGCGGCGCGGCCGACGCGGGCTTCGCGGGCCACATCACGCTGTGGCTGTGGTTCACGGTCCTGTTCGCCAACTTCGCCGAGGCGATGGCCGAGGGCCGGGGCAAGGCCCAGGCCGAGACCCTGCGCAGCACCAAGACCAAGACGCTGGCCAAGCGCCTGCGCGGCGCGGAGCAGGAGAAAGTCTGGGCCGGCGAGCTGCGCAAGGGCGACGTCGTCCTCGTCGAGACGGGCGACATCATCCCCGCCGACGGCGAGGTCGTCGAGGGCATCGCGTCCGTCGACGAGTCGGCCGTGACCGGCGAGTCGGCGCCGGTGATCCGCGAGAGCGGCGGCGACCGCTCGTCGGTGACCGGCGGGACCAGGGTCAACTCGGACTGGATCAAGGTCCGCGTCACCGCCAACCCGGGCGAGGGCTTCCTCGACAAGATGATCTCGCTGGTCGAGGGCGCGGAACGGCAGAAGACGCCCAACGAGATCGCGCTCAACATCCTCCTCGCGGGACTGACGCTGATATTCCTGATAGTGCTGATGAGCCTGCAGGCCTTCGCGGTCTACTCGGGCGGCGCGGTCTCGGTCGTGACGCTGGTGGCCCTGCTCGTCTGCCTGATCCCCACGACGATCGGCGGCCTGTTGTCGGCGATCGGCATCGCCGGCATCGACCGGCTCATGCAGAGCAACGTGCTGGCGATGTCGGGTCGCGCCGTCGAGGCCGCGGGCGACGTCGACTGCCTCCTGCTCGACAAGACCGGCACCATCACTCTCGGCAACCGCATGGCCGCCGAGTTCATGCCGGCGCCGGGCGTGACCCTCCAGGAGCTCGCGCTCGACGCCCAGCTCTCCAGCCTCAGCGACGAGACGCCCGAGGGGCGCTCGATCGTGGTGCTCGCCAAGCAGTTCGTGCCCAAGCCGACCGCCCTCCACGAGCAGGGGATGATCTTCGTGCCGTTCACCGCGCAGACGCGGCTGTCCGGCGTGGACATCGGCCCGGTCACCATCCGCAAGGGCGCCGTCGACGCGGTCGCCA
This sequence comes from Elusimicrobiota bacterium, assembly GCA_016194625.1. The sequence continues at coordinate 15,655 of JACQBB010000296.1, forward strand.
AGCTGGTCGACCGCATGCCGCCGGAGCTGGCGGCGGCCGTCGAGCGCATCTCCAAGTCCGGCGGCACCCCGCTGGCGGTCGCGCGCGACGGGACGGCGCGCGGCGTCATCCACCTGAAGGACGTGGTCAAGGGCGGCATCCGCCAGCGCTTCGAGCAGCTGCGCGCGATGGGCATCCGCACGGTGATGATCACCGGGGACAACCCGCTGACGGCGGCCGCGATCGCCGCCGAGTCGGGCGTGGACGACTTCCTGGCGCAGGCGACGCCCGAGAAGAAGCTCTCGCTGATCCGACTGGAGCAGGGCA
>JACQBB010000003.1 GCA_016194625.1 Elusimicrobiota bacterium
GTAGCGCGGATCGTCCGGGGGGACCCGGACGCGGTTCGCGGCGTCCACGAACTCCCAGTCCGCCTCGCCGGCTCCGTGCGCGACCCAGACTCCGCCGCAGGCCTTCATCAAGGGGTCCAGCGCCGTCACGACGCCGCCCGCGGGCACGATGACCTCGACCTCACGGCCGTTGTACCGGTGCATGTACGGTTCCCGGTTCGAGACGACCACGAGCGGCTGGCCGTCGAGCTTCGTCCTCACGTGTTCTTTGAGCCGCTCCGGCGTCCAGAGCGACTCCGCCGCCTGCCGCAGGCGCGCCTCTTCCTCGGCCGCGTTCTTGGCGACGGTGAGGTGCCGGGCGAAGGTGCTGACTTCCCGCGCCATGGGGGCGAACAGGCCCGCGCGCGTGAAACTCTCCGGCTCCACCGCCTCTCCGGCGCGCAGCTGCTTCATCCACTCCGCCATCTGCGCGACCGGCGCGAGGATGTCCCACCGGACGATCCACAACGCCACCAGAGACAGGAGGAATACCTGGGTCAGCAGACGCAGGAAATTGTGCCGCCAAAGGTCGCGGATGCGGTCGGCGATGTAGGCGGTGTCCTGAAGGACGACCAGCGCTCCCGTGACGACGCCGTCGTCCGAATGGAGGGGGACCGCGTAGGAGTTGTTCTCTCGTCCCTGCACCCGGACGAGACGGGAGACGGGCTTCTCCTCTTTCAAAGCTTCCTTGGCGAGCTGAGCGATCGCCGCGGAATCGTCGTTCATCCCGGCGCTCGCCGCGAGGACCGCGCCGCGGGCGTCGCAGACGGCGATGCCCGTCAGCCGGCCCCGGTTGTTGAACTTCTCGGCGAACTGGACGATCCGTCTCCGGTCGCGCTGGAACAGCGCGGGATCGATGGCGGTGTCGATGCTCTCGGCGAGGATGGAGCCGCGGCGCTCGAGGTCCTCCTTGAGCCGGAGGCGCTCGGTCCGCATCTGGACGTAGGTGGCGCCGGCGACGACGATGCCCGCGGCCACGGCCAGCGCGACGATCAGCCGCGCGGTGATCCTCATCGGCTCCCGCGCGCGGTGCGTTTCAGACCCATCCGCCCTCCTGGATAGCCGGCCGATGAAGACCGGCGGCTTCCGAGGGATGGCGGCCCGACCATCCGATTCCTCCGGAAACGTTTTCCGGACCCTTTGCTCGAGTCAGTTACGATTCACATACGACGTCCGCTTCACCGAATCATGACTCGATGCCTGGGAGTATAGCTCCGATACTCCGAAGATTCAACGTGCGGTCGTGGAACGGACGCCAAAATGAGCGACACGGGGGGAGGATTATTGTAGAATGAGCTTCCATCCCGGCGAATTTCTGGAGAGGTGGGTGAGCGGCTGAAACCGACGGTTTGCTAAACCGTTGTACTTGTGCAAACGGGTACCGAGGGTTCGAATCCCTCCCTCTCCGTGTTTTTTCTGATATTGCGGTAAGGATACACGGGTCTTGGACGACATCCCAGACCTCCTGTCCGACTCCGAGCCGACTCCGTGCCCTCACACAAGATGAACGGCCAGATCTCGAACCTCGACGAGTTCTGGCCGTTCTATTTGTCCCAGCACCTGCATCCGGTCAACCGCCGGCTGCACTTCGTCGGCACGACGCTCGCCCTCGTCCTGCTCGCCTCCGCGGCGTGGAGCCGTTCGCCGGCGCTGGTCCTCGCGGCGCTCGCCGCGGGCTACGGGTTCGCCTGGGCCGGGCACTTCTTCTACGAGAAGAACAGCCCGGCGACCTTCCGCTACCCGTGGCTGTCGCTGCGCGCGGACTTCCGGATGTACGCGCTGACGGCGACCAACCAATTGGACGCGGAGCTCCTGCTCCGCATGAAGGACATCCGGCGCTACGCCGGGCGCTGAAAGAAGCGCTCGAGCTCGGTCAGGCTCTCGAGGCGGCGGCAGGACGGCAGGGCGTCGAGGAAGAAATGGCCGTAGCCGCGCTTGAGCAGGCGCGGGTCCAGCACGACGACCGCGCCGCGGTCGGAGCCCGAGCGGATCAGGCGGCCGAAGCCCTGGCGGAACTTCATCACGGCCTTGGGCATCGACCAGTCGCGGAAGTAGTCGCGGCCGTTGTCGTCGAACCAGCGGCGGCGCGCCTCCTCGAGCGGCGAGTTCGGGTTGGCGAACGGGAGCTTGGTCAGCACGACGCACGACAAGGCGGGCCCGGGCACGTCCACGCCCTGCCAGAAGGTGTCCACGCCGAGGAGGACGGCGTCGCCTTCGTCCTCGAACGCTTCTAAGAGCGACTCGTGGCCCGTCGGCCCCTGCGCGAGCAGGCGGCGCTCGTCGCCGACGGTCTCCTTGAGGATCGCGTGGACCTTCTTGAGCAGGCGCCAGCTCGAGAAGAGGAGGAAGACGCCGCCGGGCACCGCCTTCACGACCTCGCCGCACATGTGCGCGACCGCCTCGGCGTGCGCCGACTCGTCCTTGGGGTCGGGCAGGCCGGGCACCGTCCACAGCGCGGCCTGCGAGCGGTAGTCGTACGGCGAGTCGAGCGCCAGCTCGCGCGCGTCGGGCAGGCCGACGCGGTTCTTGAAGCCGGCCAGGCCGTCGCCAGCGGCGAGCGTCGCCGAGGTCAGGATGGTGGGCACGCCGCGCGCGAACAGGCCCTCGGCCAGGCGCTTGCCCACGTCGAGGGGGGCGGCGCGCAGCTCGGGGCCGGTGCGCGGCCAGGCGACCCAGCGCGCGGTCGTCGGCGACGGCTTCAGGATCTCCGCGAAGTCGCGCGTCAGCATCGTCGTGCGCGCGTGCAGGGAGCGCAGGTCCGCTTCCCAGGACTTGCCTTCGTGCTCGA
>JACQBB010000315.1 GCA_016194625.1 Elusimicrobiota bacterium
GACGGCGGCCTGGGCGCCTGGGAGGCCGTCGAGGCCGAGTCCGCGGTCGCGGCCGCGCGCTCGCGCGCCGCGGCGACCGCCCACGAGCTGGCGGCCGCGCGCCTGACCTTTCTGAAGGCCCTGAACCTCGAGCTGGACACCCCGTTCCACGTGACCGGCGCGCTCGCGACCGAACCGGTGAAGGTCGAGGTCGAGCGCGCGGTGCTGTGGGCGATGGAGCTGCGCCCCGAGCTGCAGTCGCAGACCTACAAGGCGCAGGCCGACTCGATCGGCGTCAACCTGGCCTTCGGCCGCCGCTATCCCACGGTGTTCGTCGCCGGCGACTACGAGCTCACCTCCTCCGATTTCCCCCTCAACAAGAACAACTGGGACGTGACCGTCGGCGTGAAGCTGCCGTTCTCCTACGACCTGTTCAGCCAGCTCAAGCAGAAGCGCGCCGAGCAGCGGCAGGGCCAGCTCGCCCGCACCGACCTGCAGGACCGCGTGCGCCTGGAGGTCCGGCAGGCGGCGTCTTCCCTCGCCTTCTGGCAGGAAGAGGTCGGGAGCCGCGAGAAGCAGTGGAAGCGCATCCAATCCCTCTACGACGCCGCCGCCGGCAGGTCCGGCTCCACGCTGTCGCGCATCCGCGCCCGCGAGGGCGTCCTGGAACTGCGGCTGGCCTACCTCGCCGCCGTCACCGAGCATCTCCTGGCCCGGGCGCGGCTCGAGCGCGCCGTCGGCCGGGAGATCTCGCTTTGACGCGCCGCCTCCCCGCGCTCCTGCTCGCCGCCGCCGCCGCGCTGGGGGCCGTCCGCGCCTCCGCCGCGCCCGACCTGTCCGCCGACGCGCTCCTGCGCGACCACCTGTGGCGCGAGGTCCGCTCCGCGCCGCCCGAGCGGCGCGCGAAGACCGGCCTGGTGCTGTCGGCGGGCTCGCTGCGCGGCACCGCGCACGTGGGCGTGATCAAGGTCCTCGAGAACGCGGGCTTCCCGGTCGACGTGGTCGCGGGCACCTCGATGGGCGCGGTCGTCGGCTCGATGTACGCCGGCGGCAAGACGCCCGAGGAGCTGTGGAAGATCGCGGCCGGCATCAAGGTCGACAGCGGCAACAACCTCTCCGGGCGCCGCTTGTTCTCCCTGCTGTTCTTCGACCAGCTCCTCTCGTCGGAGAACACCGAGAAGATGGTCCGCGACCAGCTGAAGGGCATGCGCTTCGACCAGACCAAGAAGCCGTTCGCCTGCGTCTCGATGGACCTGTACACCGGCGAGGCGATCACCTTCCGCGACGGCGAGCTGGCGCCGGCGGTCCGCGCCAGCATGAACCTGCCCGGCATCTTCCAGCCGCTCGAGTACCGCCACCGCTTCCTGGTGGACGGCGGCGTGGTGGACTACATCCCGGTGGACGCCGCGCGCCTGCTCGGCGCCGAATGGGTCGTCGCCAGCATCACCGAGACCGATTTCACCTCGGCGCGGCCCAAGAGCGTCCTCGACGCGCTCGAGCAGGTCATCGACATCCGCGGCTCGTACCTGTCGCGCCTCTCGCCGCCGCCCCCGCGCGGGCGTGGCGCATGTTCGGCGACCCGTCGGACGGGAAGATCCGCCCGGTGCAGGCCCTCCACGACGCCGGGAAGGCCCGCGAGGTCCTCGACGCGCTGACCCCGCAGTTCATCGCGACCCTGCGCGGCACCGACCTGCGCCAGGCCTACGTCCTGATGGGCGACGACCTGCAGAGGCTCGGCCGCCCCGACGAGGCGCTCGGCCAGTACCAGCTCGGCGTCAGCCTGTTCCCGAAGAACGTGGACCTCCTCACGCGCCAGGCGGCGCTCCTGCACGCGAGCGGCCTGGACGAGCAGGCCCGCCCCCTGTTCGACCGCGCGCTGAAGATCGAGCCCCGCCACTGGGGCGCCCACCAGGGCCTGGCCGAGATCGACCGCCGCTACGGCTTCCTCGACCGCTCCGCCGCCCATTACGAGGTCGCCCTCGACGGCGTCGACTCCAGCGCCGACATCTGGCGCGACTACGCGCAGGTCCTGCTCGACCTGCGCGAGTACAAGACCGCCGACTTGGCCCTGCGCAAGTCGCTGGCGCTCGAGCCGAAGAGCCCGGAGGCGCGCGTGCTGCTCGCGTTCGCGCGCCGCGCGCAGGGCGACCCGCTCGGCGCCGCCGACGACCTGGAGGAGGCCGCGGGCCTGGGCGCCGGGATCGGCGCGCGCCGCGCGAAGGCCCTGTTCCTCCTCGAAGCCGGGAAGGACGCGGAAGCCGACGCCGAGGCCGACGCGGTCCTGCGCACGGCGCCCGGCGACGCCGCGGCGCTGTGGGTGAAGGCCCGCGCGAGCCTGACGCGCGGGAACCTGGACGCCGCCGCGAAGGACCTCGGCGCCGTCGCCTCGGCCGACGGACGGGACGGCTTCGGTCTGACCGCCGCGCGCGCGCTGGGCTCGGAACTGCGGCGTTTGAAGGCGCGGCGTGAAGAGGAGAACCACCGCCGGTGAAGCGGCGCTTCTGGAAGATGTCGGGCGCGGGCAACGACTTCGTGCTCGTCGAGGGCGCGCTCGGCCGCCGCGGCCCGGCGCTGGCGCGCCGACTGTGCGACCGCCATTCCGGCGTCGGCGCCGACGGGCTCCTCGGGATGTCCCGGCGCGGGAAGGAAGTCCGCCTCGACTACTGGAACGCCGACGGCTCTTACGCGTTCTGCGGCAACGGCACGCGCTGCGGCGCGCTGTGGGCGCGCGCGCGCGGCTGGGCGAAGGGCCGGAGGTTCGCGGTGAGGACGGTCCGCGGCGTCTTGGACGTCGCCGTGACCGGGAAGGACCGGGCCGAAGTGACGATGCCGGAACCGAGGGATTTTCGTTTGAATTTTCCGTTGTCAGTCTCAGGACGCACATACCGGTGCTCGTACATAAATACTGGAGTGCCTCACGCGGTCATCTTCGTTCCCGATGTCCAAAGGGTCCCGGTGGATGAGCTCGGCCGCGCGGTGCGCTTCCACAAGAAGTCCGGGAAGGCCGGAGCCAACGCCGACTTCGTCTCGGTCCGCGGCGGCACGCTCATCCTCCGCACTTACGAACGCGGCGTCGAGGGCGAGACGCTCGCCTGCGGGACCGGCATCGTCGCCGCGGCGGCCGTCGCGCGCGCGCTGGGCAAGGCCGGCGACGCGGTGAAAGTCCGCGTGCGCTCCGGCGATATCCTCAAGGTGTCGTTCTCGGCCGGCTCGACCCGGCTGGAAGGGCCGGGCGTCGTCACTTTCGTCGGGGAGGTCTCCGCATGAAGTTCGAAGGCTCTTTCGTCGCGCTGGTCACGCCGTTCGACTCCGAAGGCCGCCTCGACGAGGTCGCCTACCGCGACCTGGTCCGCCGCCAGATCCAGGGCGGCACGAGCGGGCTCGTCCCGTGCGGCTCGACCGGCGAAGCCGCGACGCTGATGAACGAGGAGTACCGCCGCTGCCTCGAGATCTGCATGGAGGAGGCGCAGGGCG
>JACQBB010000316.1 GCA_016194625.1 Elusimicrobiota bacterium
ACGCGGCGCATCGGCGAGCCGTCGAAGTTGCCCACCCACACCGCGACCGTCCAGTCCGGCGTGTAGCCCACGGCCCAGTTGTCCTTGTAGTCCTTGGTGGTGCCGGTCTTGGCGGCGAACGGGAACGGGAGCGCCAGCGCGGAGTCGTGGCCGAAGGCCTCGACGCGCGCCGCGTCGTCGGAGAGCACGTGCGTGACCAGGTAGGCGGCCTCGCGCGACAGCGCGCGCCGGGACGGGCCCGCCGGGTCGGCCGGGGCCTCGCGCACGGGGCGCCACTCGCCGCCGCGCGCCAGCGCCGCGTAGGCGCCGGCCAGGTCGCGCAGGGACACCTCGCCGTCGCCCAGTGCCAGGCCCGCGCCGTAGCGGTCGGCGTCTCGCGTCAGCGTCTCCAGGCCGAAGGCGCGCAGGGTGGAGAGGAAGTCGTCCACGCCGACCTTCTCGACCAGGCGCACCGCGGGCGCGTTGTACGAGCAGGCCAGCGCCTGGCGCAGGGTGACGAGGCCGTGGAACTTCTCGTCGTAGTTGCGCGGGGCGAACCCGCCCTTGGCGAAGGTCGGCGCGTCGTCGATGCGGTCGGACGGCGAGGCGCCGCGCTCGAAGGCCAGCCCGTACAGGAACGGCTTCAGCGCCGAGCCCGGCTGGCGCCGCGCGGCCGCGCCGTCCACCTGGCCGCGATGAGCGTCGTCGCGGAAGTCGCCGGAGCCGACCCAGGCCAGCACCTCGCCGCTCGCGTTGTCGAGCGCGACGACGGCGGCGTTGGTCACGTGCCAGTCGGCCAGCGTGCGCAGGTGCGAGGACACCAGCCCCTCCAGCTCTTCTTGGAGATCCGCGTCGAGCGTGGTGCGGCGCGCGTCGCCGCCGGGGCGCGACAGCGCGCGGCGCGCGAAGTGCGGCGCCAGGTCGGCGCGCGCGGAGTCGGCCGCGCGGACCTTCTCGGCGAGCGCGGCGGCGCGCGTCCCCGCGTCGATCCAGCCCCACGACGACAGCCGGGAAAGGACCGTGCGGCGGCGCGCCTGGGCGGCCGCCGGGTCCTTGACCGGGTCGCAGCGCGACGGGCACTTGGGCAGGCCGGCGAGCAGGGCCGCCTGGCCGAGCGTCAGGTCCTTGGCCGGGATCCCGAAGTACGCGCGCGACGCCGCCTCGATCCCGCGCGCGCCGCGGCCGTACGGCGCGCGGTTCAGGTACGCCTCCAATATCTCGCGCTTCGAAGCCCGGCGCTCGAGCGCCAGCGCGCGCCACGCCTCGACCGCCTTGCCCCACAGCGTGCGCGGCCGCGGCTGGAGCGCGCGCGCGAGCTGCTGGGTGATCGTCGAGCCGCCCGACACCGCGCGGCCGGCCTTCGCGTCCTGCCACGCCGCCCGCGCCAGCGCGCGCAGGTCCACGCCCGGGTGCTCGTAGAAGCGGCGGTCCTCGGCGGCCAGAGTCGCCACCACCGCCCACGGGCTCACCGCGTCCAGGCTCACCGGGACCGAGTACAGGTCCTCGGGCAGGGCGGTGCGCAGGACGCGGCCGCGCCGGTCGAGCACGGACACCGCCGGCGGCGGCGCCAGCGCGGGCTCGGCCGCGACGGACGCCGCGAGCAGTCCGGCGAGGACCGCTCCCGTCACCGGGCGACCTCCGCCGTGCCCGAGGCGGTGCGGCCGAACACCTCGGGCGCGTACATCGACTCGACGACGGCGGCCGGCGCGTGGAACTTGCCGGGCGTCGTCGCCTGGATCAGGTAGGACCAACGATGCTCGCCGGCCGTCAGGTAGTCGGCGAAGACCTGGATGCGGTCGTCGTAGCGCTCCGCCCGATGGAACGAGCCCCACTCGTAGCCGCGGCTCAGCGCGCGCGCGTCCTCGCGCCCTTCCACGGCGAAGCTCGTGTCCACGATCTCCCAGCCCGCGGGCAGCGCGTCCTCCAGCGCGACGAAGGTGCGGTCCTGCTTGGTCTTCACCGTCAGCGTCACCACCGCGCGCTTGCCGGCGCGCAGGTCGCCGCGCAGGGGTTCGACCTTGCGCGTCAATTCATAGCCCTCGAACGCCGGCTTGTCGAAGGACGCCGGCGCGTAGGCCAGCACCAGGTCGTAGTACAGCCGGCCGATCCCCTCCTTGGCCAGCGTCAGCTTGACCTCGGACTTCCCTCCCAGCACCGCGTCGAGCGGCAGGGACGTGCGCCGCGCGGTCAGCGTGCGCCCCTCGAAGCGCTCGCTCCACAGCGCCGACGCCTCGCCCGCGCGCGACAGCGTCGCGGTGAACGCCGGGACTTCCTTCTCGTAGCGCCGGTAGAAGTCCTGCAGGGCGCGCAAGGAGTCGGAGTTCTCCGTCGTCGTGCGCCAGCGGCCGCCCTTGCGCTCCTCCACCAGCCAGCGCACCGCCTTCTCGTCGCCCGGGAAGCCGCCGCGCGCTTCTAAGAAGGCCTGCAGAGCGACCGCCGTGGTCCGCGCGTCGGAGCCGTGGATCCACCAGAAGCGCTCGCCCTGCGGGTCCTCGAAGTGCAGGGAGCGCGCCTCCACGCGCGCCTGGCCCAGCAGCTCGTCGGCCAGCGCCTTCGACTCCGCCTCGCCGGCGGCGTCCTTGGCCGCCTTCAGCAGGTAGGCCTTCGCCAGGTACGGGAGCCGGTCGCGGCGCTCGTACAGCTTGCGGAAGTACGCCGGCTGCGGGTCGCCGTGCAGGCCGAGTGCGTACACCGCGTAGGCGCGCGCCGCGTAGTCCTCGGACGCCGCGTACGGGTACGCCCAGTCGAGCTTCTCGCTCCCCAGATAGGTCTTCAGCCACCCCGCCGCCTTGCGCAGGGAGTCGTCGGGCACCGCGTAGCCCTCCTTCTTGGCCAGCGCCGCCGTCTCGAGCGCGTAAGCCGTCAGCCACGGGTCGGGCTGACGCGGGTCGGGCCAGTAGCCGTAGCCGCCCGCCGGGTGCTGGAACTCCGGGATCCGCTCCAGCTCCTTCTGCGCGACGGCCTTCAGGCCGCCGAGCGTGCCCAGGCCGAACTCCGCGACCAGGTCGGCTCCCGTCACCACCGGCATCACGCGCGACAGCCGCTGCTCCAGGCAGCCGTACGGGTACTCGAGCAGGTAGCGCGCGCCCTCGCGCAGTCCGGCGAGCGCGGTCGGCGAGAAGGACGCCTCCAGGCTGCCGCCCGGCGCGGCGTTCGTCGGCCGCGCGACCAGCTCGACGGCCGTCCCCTCGGTCGCCGCCGAGGTCGCCGCGCGCTCCAGCCGCTCGGTCGCGCGCACCGGCACCGACCAGCGCAGGCCGTCGGACTCGCCGCCGGACTTCGCCGCGAAGCGGAACTCGGCGGAGCCGAGGCCCGTCGCGCGGCACTTCCAGGTCGTCTCCACCGCGCGCCCCGCGGGCACCAGCAGCTCGCGCGTCGCCGCGCCCTCGACGGCGATCGCCGTCCCCTCCACGGCCAGCGCGACCGTCACCGTGGAGTCGGCCTTCGTGAAGTTGTGCACGACCACGCCGCCCTCGAACTCGTCGCCGACGCGCGCCAGGCGCGGCAGGCTCGGGCGCAGGGACACCGGCTTCGAGGTCGTCACGCGCGACTCGCCCGCGCCGAAGCGCCGCGCCGCGTGCGCGACCGCCATCAGGCGGAAGCGCGTCAGGCTGTCGGGCAGCTTGAAGGACGCGCGCGCGACGCCGTCCGGGCCGACGCGCAGGGCCGGTCCCCAGTACGCCGTCGGCGCGAAGTTGCCGCGCAGGTCCACGCCGGCCAGCGGCGCCGCCCGGCCGCCGCCGCCGCCGCGGTTCTTGCCCTTCTCGCCGAA
>JACQBB010000076.1 GCA_016194625.1 Elusimicrobiota bacterium
AGGGGTCTTTGGGCCTAATCAAGGAAGGACTTTCCGCCGCCTTGCGGAGGACCCTGAAAATATCGGAAAATGCTGGCGAATTGAGCGGTCTCTACGTCCACGTCCCTTTCTGCGCGGTCAAGTGCTTCTATTGCGACTTCGCCGCTTTCTCGGGACAGAAGAAGCAGGTCGAACGCTACCTGGCCGCCCTTGAGGCCGAGGCGGCGCTGCTGCCCCCGCGCGTCCCGGAGACGCTGTACGTCGGCGGCGGCACCCCGTCGGAGTTGAGCGCCGCGCAGACCGCCGAGCTGTTCGAGCGCCTGCGCCGCGCGTACCCGACCGCGCGCCTCGTCGAGACGACCTACGAGGGCAATCCGGAGAGCCTGGACGCGGAGAAGCTCGCGGTGCTCGCGCGCAGCGGCGTCACGCGCCTCTCGATCGGCCTGCAGACCGCCGACGACGCCCTGCTCAAGGCCATCGGCCGCCGTCACACCGCGGAGGATTTCGCGCGCGTGTACCGGCTGGCGCGCGCGGCCGGCATCCCCGCGCTGTCGGTGGACCTGATGTACGGCCTGCCGGGGCAGACGCTCGACGGCCTGCGCGCGACGCTGGACTTCGTGCTGGCGCTGGCGCCGGAGCACGTCTCGCTGTACGGCCTGCAGGTCGAGGACCGGACGCTGTTCGGAAAGCGCGGCGTCGAGGAAGACTCGGACCTCGGCCGAGAGATGTACGAGACCGCCATCGCGGCGTTCGCGCGCGCGGGGCTGGAGCACTACGAGATCTCGAACTGGGCGCGCCCGGGCCACCGCTCCCTGCACAACACCAACTACTGGCGCCGCGGCGAGTACCTGGGGCTGGGCTGCTCGGCGGCTTCGTTCCTGGGCGGCGTGCGCTCGTCCAACGAGGGTAAGCTGGCCCCGTACCTCGACGCGATCGAGGCCGGCCGCCGCGCGACGGCCGAGACCGAGGCTCCCGCGGGCCTGGAGGCGATCGGCGAGGAGGCCTTCCTCGGCCTGCGCCTGATCGACGGCTTCGTCCCGAGCGCGGCCCTGCGCGAGGCGTTCGCCGGCCCGTGGGCCGTGCTGAAGGCCCGCGGCCTCGTCGCGGAGCGCGCCGGGCGCTGGAGGCTGAGCGCCGAGGGCGTGTTCCTCGCCAACGACGTTTTCAAGGAGTTCGTGCCGCCGTTCACCCGACAGGAGGCTCCCCTCGCATGAAGACCTTCGTGCTCGACACCAACGTCATCCTCCACGACCCGATGTCCATGTTCTCGTTCGAGGGCTCCCGCGTCGTCATCCCTCTGACCGTCATCGAGGAGCTGGACACCTTCAAGCGCAACAACGACGAGCGCGGCCGCTCGGCGCGCTTCGTGTCGCGCAAGCTCGACGACCTGCGCAAGGGCGGCAAGCTGTCGAACTGGGTCGCGCTGGAGCACGGCGGCAAGCTGAAGGTCGAGATCATGGTGTCCGACGGCCTGCCGAAGGCCTTCTCGGCCCACACGAAGGACAACGAGATCCTGAGCTGCGCCCAGTACCTGAAGAAGCAGGGCGAGAACGTGGTGTTCATCTCCAAGGACATCAACCTGCGCATCAAAGCCGAGGCCTTGGGTCTGGAAACGCAGGACTACGAGAAGGAGAAGGTGGACCTGGCCGAGCTGTACAAGGGCTGGCGCGAGGTCGCCGTCCCCGGCGAGTCCATCGACCGCTTCTACAAGGACAAGCGCCTCGACCCGCCCGCGCCGGACCTGATCCCCAACGAGTTCGTCATCCTGAAGGCGTCCGACGGCTCGTCGAAGAGCGCGCTGACGCGCTTCGACGCGAAGTCGAACGCGCTGGTCCCGCTGGTGAAGGCGGACACCGCGCCGTGGGGCATCAAGCCGCTGAACACGGAGCAGCGCTTCGCGCTGGAGCTGCTGCTGAACCCCGACATCCAATTGGTCTCCCTCGTCGGCCTGGCGGGCTCGGGCAAGACGATGCTGGCGCTCGCCGCGGGCCTCCAGCAGACGCTCGAGCAGAAGCTGTACCGCCGCATCCTGGTCGGCCGCCCGGTGATCGCCGTCGGCCACGACATCGGCTTCCTGCCCGGCACCAAGGAGGAGAAGCTCACCAACTGGATGGGCGCGATCTACGACAACCTGTCCTACCTCCTCGAGAAGCCGAAGGGCGCGCTCGAGACGGCCGACATGGACATCCAGATGCTCGTCGAGGAGGGCGTGCTCGAGATCGAGGCCGTCACCTTCCTGCGCGGCCGCACCCTGCCGGGCCTGCTGATGCTCATCGACGACTCGCAGAACCTGACGCCGCACGAGATCAAGACCATCATCTCGCGCGCCGGCCAGGGGGCGAAGATCGTCCTCACCGGCGACCCGCACCAGGTGGACAACTACTACCTGGACGCCGCGTCCAACGGCCTGACGAACCTGGTCGAGCGCTTCAAGGGCCAGCACCTGTTCGGCCACGTGACCTTCACCAAGAGCGAGCGCTCGGCGCTGGCCGCGCTGGCCTCGGACCTGCTGTGAGCAAGGCCGCGCGCGAGGCGCCCCACGTCGTCATCGTCGACGACGACATCCTCGTCCGCGAGACCGTGCGCCTGTCGCTGGAGCACGAGGGCTTCCACGTGCGCGCCGTCGAGGATGGCGCGACCGCGCTGAACCTGATCCTCGCCGAGCGCCCGGACCTGGTCATCCTGGACCTGTACATGGGGCCCGTGGACGGCCGCGAGATCGCGCGCGCGCTCAAGTCCACGCCGGCGACGGCGCGCGTGCCCATCGTGTTCTTCAGCGGCTCCAACGAGGCGGTGGACGTGGTCACCGGCCTGGACGCCGGCGCCGCCGACTACATCGCCAAGCCGATCGACGGCGAGGTGCTCGTCAACAAGATCCGCTCCATCCTCAAGCTGCCCCTCAAGAAGAAGAGACCCTGATGCTCGACAAAGCCTACGACCCCAAGCCCGTGGAGGCCGCGCGCGTCGCCGCGTGGGAGGCCGCCAAGATCTCGCGCTCGAAGCCCAAGGCCGGCGCGAAGCCCTTCACCATCGTCATCCCGCCGCCGAACGTCACCGGCGCGCTCCACATCGGCCACGCGCTCAACAACACCCTGCAGGACGCGTTCGTCCGCCACCACCGGATGAAGGGCGAGCCCGCGTGCTGGGTCCCCGGCGCCGACCACGGCGGCATCGCGACGCAGAACGTGATGGAGAAGCAGCTGAAGGCCGAGGGCAAGAGCCGCCACGACCTGGGCCGCGACGCGTTCCTGGAGCGCATGCAGGCCTGGACGCGCGACTGCAAGAAGACCATCCTCGGCCAGCTGACGCGCCTGGGCTGCACGCTGGACTGGGACCGCGAGGCGTTCACGATGGACGAGACGCGCGCGAAGTCCGTCTTCGCGGCGTTCAAGACGCTGTGGGAGCGCGGCCTGGTCTACCGCGGCGAGCGCCTGGTCAACTGGTGCGTGCGCTGCGGCACCGCGCTGTCCGACATCGAGGTCGAGCGCGAGGAGCGCAAGGGCGGCCTCTATCACATCCACTACCGGCTGGAGGGCGGCGGCGAGGGCCTGGTCGTCGCGACGACGCGGCCCGAGACGATGTTCGGCGACACCGCGGTCGCGGTCAACCCGAAGGACCCGCGCTGGAAGCACATGGTCGGCAAGAAGGTCCTGATCCCGTTCATCGACCGCGCGATCCCGGTCATCGAGGACTCCTACGTGGAGTTCGAGTTCGGCACCGGCGCGCTGAAGGTCACGCCCGCGCACGACCAGAACGACTGGGAGATCGGCCAGCGCCACGGCCTGGCCGCGATCAAGGCCATCGCGCCCGACGGCAAGCTCACCGAGGCCGCCGGCCCGTACGCCGGCCTGTCCCGCGAGAAGGGCAAGGACCAGGTCATCGCCGACCTGGAGGCGCAGGGCTTCCTGCGCAAGAAGGACGACCACAAGAGCGCGGTGCAGACGTGTTATCGCTGTGGTTCCGTGATCGAACCGCTGTTGTCCCTGCAGTGGTTCGTCAAGCAGACGGAGCTGGCCAAGGCGCCGCTCAAGGCGCTCGACGCGGGCGAATTCAAAATTTATCCCAAGAATTGGGAAAAGCCGTACCGCGATTGGCTGGTCAACATGAAGGACTGGTGCGTCTCGCGCCAGATCTGGTGGGGACACCGCATCCCGGTCTGGTACAAGGACGGGGAAAAGCCGGTCGTGTCCTTGGCGTCTCCCGGCGCGGGCTGGACCCAGGACCCCGACGTCCTCGACACCTGGTTCTCCTCGGCGCTGTGGCCGCTCGCAGTGTTCGGCTGGCCCGATCAGTCCAAGGACCTCGCCTATTACTACCCGACCTCGACGCTCGTCACCGGCTACGAGATCCTGTTCCTGTGGGTCGCGCGCATGCAGATGATGGGCCACGCCTTCCTGGACAAGCCCGCCTTCCCCGACGCCGTCATCCACGGCATCGTGCGCGACAAGAGCGGCAAGAAGATGTCCAAGTCGCTGGGCAACGTCGTGGACCCCCTGCTGATGATGGACAAGTACGGGACCGACGCCCTGCGCTTCGCCCTGATGGTCAACGCCCATCCGGGCAAGGACATCGCCTTCGACGAGCAGACCGTCGTGTCGGCGCGCAACTTCGTCAACAAGCTCTGGAACTCGACGCGCTTCGTGCTCATGAACCTTCCCGAGACCCCGTCCGTGTACCGCCTCGGCGCGAAGCCGCTCGAAACGGCGGACGCCTGGATCCTCTCCCGGTGCCAGGCGACCTTGGCGAAGGCGAAGGCGTCGCTCGACGAGTACGATCCGGCCGCGGCCGCGGGCGCCCTGTACGTGTTCTTGTGGGACGAGTTCTGCGCCTGGTACATCGAGCTCGCCAAGGGCCGGCTGACCGGCCCCGAATGCGAGGCCAAGGACGCGGCGCGGGCGGTGCTCGTGCAGGTGCTCGCGGCTTCGTTGAAGGCGCTCCACCCGCTCATGCCGTTCGTCACGGAAGAGCTGTACGCGGCCATCAAGGCTTATGCGGGAGAATCCGGGGAGTTCATCCTGCTCGGCG